>CAYZGS010000001.1:0-16202 GCA_964478145.1 uncultured Candidatus Saccharibacteria bacterium
TGACATATGTATCTATGATATACCTCAATCCGTCCAAGCTATTGAACTATTACGACGGTTTTGCTTTTTATAGTTTATATGTTAGTATGAAAACTATTATGGTAGTTCGAATGAGGCATACAAAATCGCATACTAAGAATAGGCGTTCTCACCATACGCTGGCAAGTACGAGTTTCTCTAAGTGCGAACACTGCAAAGAATTGAAAAAACACCACACTGTTTGCGTTTCTTGCGGATTTTACCGCGGGATGAAAGTCTTGGATTTGGTTAAGAAAATGGAAAAGAAACAAAAGAAAGAAAAAGCAAAAAAGGCACAAAATTAGTTACTAGGGGCTAGTGGATAGGTACTAGAACCTAGAACCTAGAAACTAGAACCTAGAAACTAGAACCTAATTTTTTATGGCTAACCGGCACCTTTCAAGATCAATAGTACTACAGACACTTTTTGAATGGGATTTTGTATCTGCCTCTAAAAAGGGCAATTGGACCAAGGATAAAATAAAAGAGGTTTTGAACAAAAATCTTAGAGAGTTCGCTCCCGGACTTGAAGATGATGCTTTTGTTTTTTCTTTGACGGAAGAAGTGTTAAATAGATGTGGAGCGGTAGATGAGATAATAGAAAAAGCCGCACCAGATTGGCCATTGGATAAAATTTCTATTGTGGATAGAAATATTTTAAGAATAGGTCTGACCGAACTTCTTTTTGGCGACAGAAATGAGGTGCCTCCGAAAGTGGCCATTAACGAATCGATAGAACTGGCTAAAACTTTTGGCGGAGAAAACTCCAGCAAATTTGTGAACGGAGTGCTTGGGGCGGTTTATAAGGAAATCGGCGAGCCCGGCAAAGAACAGGTAAGTAAAAAGAAAAAAATTAACGAACCGGTGGACATAGGGAAATTACCGATTGAAAAATTAGGGGGAGCACTAGTATATGCAAAAAAAGACAGGAACGTGCTGTTTGCGCTGGTACACGACGTTTTTGGTTACTGGACTTTGTCAAAGGGTAAAATGGAAGAAAATGAAAACGTTCAAGAAGGGACCATTAGAAAAATAAAGGAAGAAATCGGACTTGATATATCCATAAAGCAAAAAATCGGGGAAAATGAATATGTGGCCAACCATCCAGAAAAAGGGAAAACTCTGAAAAAAGTGACCTATTTTTTGGCGGAAAGCGAATATAAAGAGTTGCAACTTGAAAATTCCGGCGGACTGGACGGAGCCAGATGGTTTCAGCTTTCAGAGATTCCGGAGCTTAGAATATATAACGATATTATTCCGCTTATTACCAAGGCAGTCGAAATTATCAGCAAGCCTCGCCCGTAAGTCTATGGCCGAGGAAAATAATTTTCCAAATACCATGATTCAATTTTCTAATTTTGAAAAAAGCACCAAGATAGTTTTTAAAGACAAGAGTTTGCTGAAACAAGCTTTCACTCATCGTTCCTATATAAACGAAAATCCAGGCGCCGGACTTTCCCACAATGAGCGCCTGGAATTTTTGGGCGACGCCGTACTTGAATTGATTGTCACTGATTTTTTATACCGGAAATATCCAAGTTATACTGAAGGGGAATTGACCGCCATAAGATCAGCTTTAGTAAATGCAGTTATAATTTCTGAAGTTGCTTTTAAAATTGACATGAATGATTATCTGTTTTTGTCCAAAGGTGAGGCTAAAGACAATGGCAAAGCCAGACAATATATTTTGGCTAATACCTACGAAGCATATATTGGAGCAATTTACCTAGATAGAGGGTATAATGTTGCCAAAAAGTTTGTAATTATTTCTCTTTTGCCTAATACGGAAAAAATTATTTCCAAAAAACTTTGGCGCGACGCTAAAAGTTTGGTTCAGGAAAAAGCGCAGGAATTTGTGAATGTAACTCCTGTTTATAAAGTTCTATCTCAATCGGGTCCGGATCATGACAAGCACTTTACGGTTGGAATTTTCTTTGGATCAAATTTAATTGCTGAAGGTAAAGGTAAGTCAAAACAGGAAGCAGAACAAAAAGCGGCAGAGATGGCGTTAAAAATAAGAAATTGGATGGAATAAGGATAATATTTTTCCCGTTAAAAATTAAGCATACGGGAATTAAGTATGAAAGTTATTATTAAAATTTTTTAATGGGATGCGACTAAAAAATCTTGAAATAAACGGTTTTAAATCTTTTTCTAAAAAAACAGTTTTAGAGTTTCAGAATCCCATTATTTCCATTGTCGGACCGAACGGTTCCGGCAAATCAAACGTGGTGGAAGCAATCCGTTTTGTTTTAGGTGAACAATCAATAAAATCAATGCGCGGGTCGTTGGGTTCTGATTTGATTTTTAAAGGTTCAAAGAACCTGCCTAAAAGTTCTCGTGCGTATGTCACCATATATTTTGATAATTCCGACAAAACTTTCAAGTTCTCAAATGAATCAGGAAAGGATATCAATTTAAATTATGATGTCGTTTCTATTTCCCGTGAAGTTTACCCCGATGGTGTAAATAAATATATTTTAAATAATGCGGAAGTAAGATTAAAAGATATAAGTAATCTTTTGACTTCGGTCAACATTGGTTCTTCCGGGCACCATATTATTTCTCAAGGCGAAGCGGACAGAGTTCTAAATGCGAGCCCTAAAGACAGAAGGGAAATGGTGGAAGATGCTCTTGGACTTAAAATTTATCAATATAAGATAAAAGAATCACAACGCAAACTGGAAAGGACTGCCAATAATATGAAGGAAGTTTCTCTTCTGCGCAGAGAAAATGTTCCGCACTTGAATTTTTTGAAGAAACAAATGGATAAATTCGAAAAGGCAAAAGAAATGCAGATCTCGCTGTTGTCTTTATATAGAGAATATTTGAAAAAAGAAAGTGTTTATCTTAAAAAGGAACAGTCTGATTTATCTACAGAAAAAAGAAAAATTTCAGAGGAAATAAAAGACATCAAGCAAAAACTTGCTGAGATTCAAGAAATAGACAAAAAAGAAAAAACTGGAAAAGAAGAAGAGCTTAGAGCGCTTGAGATGAAGAGTAGCCAGATTCGCAGTATCAAAAGCGAAATAGAACGCAAATTAGGCAGGATTGAGGGAATGATAGAGATGAAAGAACGCAGAATGGAAAAATCTTCGGAAGTTGCCATAAAAAACCCTGAGGAAATAAAAAAAATATTTGATGAAATTAATTCCGAGATAGAAGAAGCTATTGTTGAGGAAAATATAGCGGAAATCAAGTTAATTCTTTTGAGGATTCAAGATATTTTAAAAAAATTTAATCAGCAGAAAGATAATTCAGGAGCCACATTTCCGGAAAATTTTGAATTAAAAGAGAGCCAGCAAGAAGTTTTGACCGAGATGCAAAATATTGAAAACGAAGAGAAAAAGATTCTAAGTAAAATAGAAATACTGAAAGAAGAAATAAATCAGGAAAATAAAGTTTTACATGAGAAAGAAAAAGAAAAATTTGATCTGAGGGTTAAACACCAAGAACTAGTTTCTTTTTTAGGAATTATCTCTGTGAAAGAAGAGAATCTTATTAAAGAATCGGAAGCTTTCAAGAATGAGATAAAAGAAGGGTCAGCGCTTATTGGTGATGAAATTTTATCTTATGAGGATTTTCAAATAAACGAGTCTACAAACAGAGACGCGCAAGAAGAATTAAAACGAAAAATTGAACGAATAAAAATAAAGTTGGAAGATGTCGGTTTAGGTGGAAGTCCTGAAGTTGTTAAAGAATTTGAAGAGGTATCCCAAAGAGATAATTTTTTGGCGAAAGAAATGGAAGATCTGACTGCGAGTATTGAATCTCTTCGTAAATTGATAACAGACTTGAAAGAGAAGATAGATTTGGAATTTAAGGAGGGAATTAAAAGAATAAACATACAATTTGATAAATTTTTCTCGTTAATGTTTGACGGAGGTACTGGTTTTCTCTCTATTGTGACCGAGAATAAAAGGAAGCCCCTCTCTGCGGAAATCTCGGAAGATAATGATAATGAGGAAGAAGAAGATGCGGTTCCCGAGCAAGGTATTGAAATCAATGTCTCTCTTCCACATAAGAAAGTAAAAGAACTGAACGCTCTATCGGGGGGAGAAAGATCGCTTACTTCCATTGCTCTTCTATTTGCTATGTCCCAAGTCAATCCCCCGCCATTTTTGGTGCTTGATGAGACGGATGCAGCTTTAGATGAAGCCAATTCCCGGAAATATGGAGATATGCTGGAAAAGTTATCCCATCACTCCCAGCTCATTGTCGTTACTCACAACAGGGAAACGATGTCTCGTGCCGGTATTTTGTATGGGGTCACCATAGGCGCCGATGGCGCTTCAAAACTGCTTTCCGTCAAACTGGACGAAGCCGCCACTATCGCGAAATAGTTTATTACAGTCGTTAAATTGCAAATATGTATATATACGTCATGGCGTATATGTGTAATTATGTTCCAATTTATATTGGAATAGACTAAGTGAACGAGTTACTTGCCTGGACATTGAATAAATGCGCCAGGCTTGTTTTATTTCCCTCTGACAAGGGGGATTAAGGGGGTTATTAGAATTTTATTTTTTCTTCTTTTCCTATAATCACTTTATCCGGCTGGAAAGATTTGTTTAATTTTACAATATTTTTCTTTACAGACATGTTTCCATCTCTCCATAATTTAATCTCAAGTAACATTCCTTGCATTGTATTTTCAGAAAATCCTTGGTCAAAGATGAAATTGCCCAGCGAATAAGCGATGAAACCATTTTTATAAACCTCCGTGTCCTCTACTACATGAGGATGGGTACCTATTATTATTTTTGCTCCGGCATCTATCGCTCTGTGCGCCAAGTATTCCTGTCTGGCATTATACTTGGTTTGGTATTCTTCTCCAAAATGGAATGATACTACCAGATAGTCAACCAGTTTTGAAGCCTTTCCTATTATTTCGTCAAAACGCGGATTATTGGCTAAAAGCAGTCCGGCTTTATCTTCGCTTGCTTTCATCCATTCAGGTCCAACATCGGAAAATCCTAAATATCCTATTTTTATTCCATATTTTTCAATGACAGTGGGTTGCTCGGCTTCTTGCATATCTGTACCTCCTCCCGTATATAAAATTTCATTTTCCCTTAAATGCGCCAAAGTATCAATATAAGCTTCACGTCCCCAATCCCCAACATGGTTATTGGCAACCGATAGCACGCTGAAGCCCGCGCCTTTTAACGCCGGCGCTACCGATGGGTTCATTCTGAAAGAGTACAAATTACCTCTGTCTTTGCCTGTATCAGACACCGGACCTTCTAAATTAGCAAAAACTATATCGGATTTCTTTAAAATTTCTAATTTTTCAAAGAGCGCCGAATAATCACCATTGAAATTTTTATTTACAGAATTTTTGACTCCGCGGTCTAACATTATATCTCCGCCGAAAGCGAGAGTTACGAAATCCGGATCTTTAATTTCAGGCATGCCTTCTTTTTCTTTAACCCAAGCCGTGCCGGCGTCGGCCTCTCCCCCATAATATATGTTTTTATTTAGATATTTTAAAATGCTCTCTACATCTTTATAGCGATCTTTGCTCTGCAAGAGTGAAATAACTACTCGGCGTGTTCCAATTTCCGACAAGGGAACGGAAAAGAGAGAAACAACCGTTTGCCCGGCAGTGTCGGTATACCCGCTTTTACCTCCCAGATAACCGTCTTGGCGTAGAAATTGATTGTTGCTGGACCAATTGTGTTTTCCGTCAGAATAGCTTCGTTTGGTTGTGATTTGAAGCAAATTTGGTTTTTTTTGATTTAAGTATGCCGATAGTTTAAATATATCAAAGACAGTTGATTCGTTTTTTTCTGAAAGTCCGCTTGGGTCGCTAAAAGAGGTTTTAGACAGTTCCAATTTTTCAGCCGCCTGATTCATTTTTCTCAAAAAAGTGTCTCTGTCAAAGAATTCGGCTATAATTTCTGCTGCATCATTGCTTGATTCTAAAAGTAGGGGATATATCAGATCCGAAACTTTTATTTTTTCTCCAATCTTAAAACTGCCGTTTTCTCCGTAGGTGGTCAGAGCTTTTTGGGAAACCTTAGCTATGTCATTTTCTTTCATTAATTCAGTAGCGACATAGGCGGTCATTAATTTGGAAACCGAAGCGATTGGCGATTTCTGTTCCCGGTTCTTCGCTAGGATGATTTCTCCGGTGTCCAAGTCGCCGACCAAATAAGCCTGAGCCGAGACTTTCAGCTTTTGCTTCAAGTCTTTGATAAAATAAAAGTATTGAGGTTCTATTTGGTTTTCAGCTAAAGATTCCACTGCCGTCGCCGTGCCGTCGCGAGGTTGGATGTTTTTTCCGTAACCCACGCCTTCTAAAATTAGAGAAGCGAAAGAGATGCCCATTATTATAAAGAATATTATCCAGATAAATTTAAATTTTGAATTAAAAACATGTTTCATATTAACGCGTAATCTATGGTTTTTCTTTCTAAATCGGCCCCTTTCACTTTTATTTTAACACGATCTCCCAGCCCATACGCTTTCTTTTTTTTCTGTCCAATCAATTCCGACTTTTTAACATTAAAAATGTAAAAATCATCTCTGATGCTTCGTATTCGCACTAAACCCTCGCATTTTGTTTCTATTTCTTCCACATAAATACCCCATTCTGTCACCCCGCTTATTACTCCTGTGAATATGTTTCCAATGCGGGAGGACATGTATTGGATTTGTTTGTATCTTATAGAGGCCCGTTCAGCGTCTGAAGCTTTTTTTTCTTGCTCTGATGATTTTTTAGAGATTTTTTCATATATATCTAATTTTTTATCGTTTATTTTAATGCCTTTTTCATAATCAGTCAGAAATCTATGAACCACTATATCTGGATAGCGCCTGATGGGAGAAGTAAAGTGAGTATAATATTCAAACGCCAAGCCGTAATGGCCGATATTCTTTGTGGAATAAATTGCTTTGGCCATTGAACGAATAACCGCTCGGTGTACCGTGTCTTTCTCATCTTTGCCGTAGAGATTTTCCAGTAATTTATTTATCTCATGAGTTGGTATCTTGCCGTTTATTAGAGGCAATTTATATCCCAGACTTTTCAAGAAGAATGCCAGTTCAGTTGTTTTTTCTTTGTTGGGTGTATCATGAACCCGATAAACAAATATTCCTCTCTCTTTTTTTACGCCTTTTGAAAATTTTTCCGCCACTTTTTTATTTGCTAAAAGCATAAATTCTTCAATTAATCTATTGGAGTCGCCTCTTTCTTTTTTTATTATTTTTATTGGTATTCCTTTTCTGTCCAAAATAAATTTCACTTCTTCTTGGTCAAGCGATATTGCGCCATTGGCGAATCTTTCCCCGGTTAATTTCTTTGCCAGATTATTTAAAATAAAAAGCTCCTTGTGAAACGGAGAATTTTTATCTTTTATTGTTTCTTCCGCTTCTTGGTAAGTAAATCTTTTCTGTGAATGTATTACCGTACGTCCGAACCATTCCTCTTTTACCCTTGCCTCTTTATCTATAACAAAGACCGCGCTTAACGCCAGCCTATCTTTGTTGGGCATTAGAGAACACAAATCGTTGGAAAGCGCTTCCGGAAGCATTGGTATCGTTCTGTCCACCAGATATACAGATGTTCCTCTATTTTGTGCCTCGCGGTCAAGCTCGCTTCCGATTTTTACATAATGAGATACATCAGCTATGTGTATGCCTATTTCATACAGTTCCCCTCCTTTTTTAGGAGAGGCGCTAGCAATTTCTAGGGAGGGGAGAATTCTAAAAGAGATAGCATCGTCAAAATCTTTCGCGTCCTCCGGGTCAATAGTAAAAGTTAGTGTTTTTCTAAAATCGCGTCTATTTATAAAATCATCTTTTTTTATCCCGGCTTCCTTTATTCTTTTTGCTTCCTCTTCCACCTTTTTAGGAAAAGTATTGTCAAACCCTTTTTCTATAGCGATTGCGTGCATCTCTGCATCATTATCCCCGGGTCGGCCCAAAATTTTTGCTATTTTGCCTTCGGGCGCTTTTAGAGGGTCTTTCCAGAATATTATTTCCGCGTAAACTTTTTGTCCGGCTTTTGCCCCATTTAACATCTTTTTTGGTATTAGAATGTCCGTGTACATTTTTGTGTCGTCTGGTTTTAAAAAGAATACGGAGGACTTTCCTCCGCCAGCTGGCGGAGGAAAGTCCTCCGTATCTAGAACTCCAGAAAAACCGATTTTTGCCCGCGAGATTATTTTTGATACCTCTGCCATAAGCCTCCCATGTCCTTTGGCATGCAGGACAATTTCAACCGTATCACCGTGCAGAGCTGTATTTAGGTGCCTAAAATCAATTTCTATGTCTTTCCCGATTCCTGTCGGAATCCCGATTTTGGTCAGGACTTCATCTGAAACTTTTACATACCCAACACCTTTGGCAGAGATAGATATAATACCCTCAGCCACAGACCTACAGACAAGGCTCTGTATTATCTTCTGGATTTTCTTTTTTTCTTTTTTCACTCTTTTAATATAACATGTTTGCGTAGCATTTAGTAAATTGATAGAATTAAACCGATGGAAAAAATAACACACCAAGGAAAGATATTTGAATTTGCCTGCCGTTCTCCAGGTACGCATTTGATTATTCTTAAAGGGGATAGTTGGTCCAAATACTCTAGCCAGCTCGTAAATTTGGTATAATGCTCTTATGAGCTTTGCTGTCCAAACAAAAGCAAAAACGGAGGAAGCCGCTGTATTTTTAGCTTCTTCTATTTTAAAACAGCTAAATTCTGGTAAGCAGGTTTTATTTTTTGTGACAGGAGGCTCGTCTATGGCGGTTGCCGTAAGAACGGCGGAACTTTTAAGAGAGCATCCGCATCAAAATCTGACTGTCACTCTTACAGACGAAAGATACGGACCGATAGACCATTTCAATTCAAATTATTTTCAGCTTATGGAAAAGGGTTTTGATCTTCCGCAGGCGAAAATGATACCGATCCTAATTGACGACGACCAGAACATCACCACCGAAAAATTTAATACGGTTCTTCGGGAAGAACTTGGAAAAAGGGAGTATAAAATAGGATTGTTCGGTATCGGGACAGACGGGCATATCGCCGGTATTTTACCGGAATCCGCCGCAATGAATTCAGAAAATTTTGCCTGCGCTTACGATACTCCCGTTTTTTCTCGGATTACCATAACGCCCAAAGTGATAGAACAGCTGGACGAAGCGGTGGCGTATGCCAAGGGCGAAGAAAAGCAAGAGGCACTGAAAAATCTTGAAAAAGATATTGAAGCGAGCAAGCAACCGGCGCAAATCCTGAAGAAAATTCCATTATTAACAATTTTTACTGATATGTAATTTACGAAATTTTTACTTGGCATACTTTTTATAAAAATGTTTTCTAAAAAGTATGCCTGCGACAAATTTCACAAATTTAAAAATATGAAAACAAAAATAGCAATCGCCGGTTTGGGTAAAATGGGAACACAAATTGCCAAAAAACTTTTTGAAGACGAGTTTGATGTTATTGTCCATAATAGAAGCGCAGAGCCGATAGGCGGGATGAAATCTTTGGGAATGGTGCCTGCTTATGACAAAGGAAAAGTTGTATCGTATTTTGATAAAAAACCAGTGATCATCTGGCTGATGATACCTTCAAATGCCATTGATAAAGAATTGGACGAGTGGTTACGGATAATACCTGCTAAAAGTATTCTGATTGACGGGGGAAATTCCGATTTTCGGATTACTAAGACGCGCGCCAAAAAGGTGTCTGAAAGAGGATCTGTTTTGATAGACGTCGGAACCAGTGGCGGAGTGTGGGGCTATAAAAATGGGTTTTCTATGATGGCGGGAGGCGACAAGGAAGCATTTAAAATAATTGAACCGATCCTAAAAACTTTGGCCAAGCCGTCCGGCGGGTATTTTCATTTTGGGGAAAATGGCGCCGGGCATTATGTGAAGATGGTTCATAATGCTATTGAATATGGTATGATGCAGAGTTTAGCGGAAGGATACAGGCTTCTTAAAGAAGGTCCGTATAGAAACCTTGATTTGATTTCCGCGGGCGAAGTGTGGCAGCATAAAAGCGTGATAACTTCTTGGTTGAATGAGCTTGCTATGAATGCCTTAAAAAAAAATCCAGAACTAAAAAATATCAATGGTTATATTTCCGAATCCGGCGAAGCGCGCTGGGCCCTGGAAGTGGCAAAAGATTTCGGGATAGAAATGCCTTCCATACTATCCGCTTTTAATGTCAGAATAGAATCACAGAAGGGAAATATAAATTTTGCCACCAAGCTTTTAGCGGCTATGCGCAATGCTTTCGGGGGACATAAATTAAATGGATAGGAATAAACCGACAATTCTCATTATTTTCGGAGTATCCGGCGATTTAGCCAGGCGATATTTACTGCCGGCAATCAGGGCTATCGCCGGCGCCGGCATGATGCCTCCGCAATTTCATATTGTAGGGGTTACTCGCCAGCCAAGCTTGAAGATGGATGCTTTATTGGAAAAAACTTCCAACACCGAATATCTGCGCGAGCATATAAGTCTGCATCAAATGAATGTTCTATCCGTTGACAGCTATAAAGAATTAGGAAAATATCTAGAAGAAATTGAAAAAAAGTTCAACCTTCCGGTCCAGCGCCTGTTTTATTTGTCGGTACCGCCTCAAGCTTCCAAGTCCATCATTGAATTTTTAGGAATGTCGGGCTTGTCTAAAATAGAGGAGACGAGATTGTTGCTGGAAAAACCGTTCGGTACTGATTTGGAAAATGCCAAGGAACTAGCCAAAGACATTGATAAATATTTTTTGCCCTTGCAGGTTTATCGGGTAGATCACTATTTGGCCAAGGAAACCGCCCAAAATATTATCGTATTTCGCGACGGCAATTCGCTTTTTAAAAAAACATGGAATAAAGATTTTATTGAAAGTATAGAAATTACCGCCAGCGAAGAGATAGATATAGAAGGGCGCGCTAATTTTTATGAACAAACAGGAGCGCTTCGCGATTATGTGCAGAGCCATCTTTTGCAATTACTGGCTTTAATTCTCATGAGATTGCCAGAGGACGACAATCTTGAGAAGGTGCCGGGTTTGCGTTTGGCAGCGCTAAAGCATCTGAAAGTTTCAAAGGCCAAACGGGGACAGTATGAAGAATACAAAAACGAAGTTGGCAATCCTAAAAGCCAGGTTGAAACCTTCGTATCCATAACTCTAGAATCCAGCGAAGAAAGATGGAAAGGCGTGCCCATCACCTTGATTACAGGCAAGGCCCTGAAAAATAAATTTACCGAGATCAGAATTCTATATAAAAAAGATAAAGACAATGAATCAAATGAATTATTGCTCCGCCTGCAGCCGCAGGAGGGAATCCAATTCAATATGTGGGCTAAGCGCCCGGGTTATGAACGCCGGGTGAATCCGCACTATCTCGGTTTTAAATTTGAAGAATTTTATGATGTTTTGCCGGAAGCGTACGAGCAAGTGCTGTTTAATGCTGTAAATTCCGACCATACTTTGTTTACTTCTGGCGATGAAATACTTGAAACTTGGCGGATTTTGGATGTTTTGCAGAAAAAGTGGGGAAAATCGGGAGATGATTTGATAATTTATAAAAAAGGAAGCACTGTAGACGAAATTATAAATAATAAAATTGCCCTGAATGAACGATAAATCCGATTCTAAAAAGAGGAGTATTCTTGGGGGTGCTTGTTTTTGGCTTTTTGTTATTTTTTTTTCGCTGGTTTTATTTTTTGCCGCCTCAGAACTTTTCAGCGTGAAGATATCAAATGAGATGGAAAATCTGGCGACGAAGCCCGAAAATAATAAAATTTCCGTTCTCCCGCCTTTAGATACTGCAACTTATGATAAAAAACTGAATGAACTGGCCAATAATCCGCCGGACCCTATAGTTTATGAAACCGTCAATGTCCCTCTCTCGCCTCAGCCGAAAATAGCGCATCTCTGGCCGGTGAAAACTGTCTATCCCAATGCCGGAGCCATTCTGCCTTTTAACCGCATTGTCGCTTACTACGGCAATTTGTATTCAAAAAATATGGGAGCGCTCGGACAATATGACGAAGAAGAAATGTTTCGGAGACTGGATGTTGAAATTAAAAAATGGAAAACTGCCGACCCTGCCACTCCGGTCATCCCTGCCCTTCACTACATTGCTGTAGTAGCGCAGGGAAGTGCGGGGGAAGATAAAAAATATAGAGCCAGAATGCCCGATTTTGAAATAGCCAAAGTTCTTAAAATGGCGGAAAAAATAGACGCTTTGGTTTTTTTGGATATCCAAGTCGGTTTAAGTGATTTGCGAACCGAAGTGCCGTTGCTTGAAAAGTATTTTAAAATGCCGAGAGTGCATTTGGGCATTGATCCAGAATTTTCCATGAAAAATGGCATCAGTCCCGGAAAAATAGTGGGCACTTTTGACGCAAGCGATATAAATTTTACGGTGAATTATTTAACGAAAATTGTGAAAGAAAATAATCTTACCCCTAAAATACTGGTGGTGCATCGCTATACCCAGAAAATGGTTACTAATTATAAAGAAATAAAACCGTTGCCGGAGGTACAAGTTGTGATGCATATGGATGGCTGGGGCGAGAGAGCAAAAAAGATAAACACCTATAAGCAGTTCATTTTTAAAGAGCCTGTCCAATTTACCGGTTTCAAATTGTTTTATAAAAACGATACTTTGACGGATGGCACTGTTTTGATGACGCCGAATGATTTATTGAAATTAAGTCCTAAACCTATTTATATTCAGTATCAGTAGTTAATAAATAATTTTGGAAACAAAATTATTTATGTTATTATATTGAAATGTTTGCAAATTATTTAACTACTAGCGCGCATGGTTTTCTGCCGGTAATTATGGTTTCAGCATTAATAGACAGCATTAATCCCTGCGCCATATCTGTTTTGTTTCTAACAATTGCCTTTCTGCTCAGTCTTGGAAAAGATAGAAAATTTGTTTTATTGTCGGGAGGCGTATATATTCTAGCCATTGCCATCATTTACACACTAATAGGGTTAGGAACTTTTCAGGCGCTCACTTTTTTTAATATTCCGAATATAATGGCAAAAGTGGGAGCGTCTATTTTATTGCTTTATAGTATTATTGGTTTGATAAACGAATTTTTCCCTAATTTTCCAATTAAATTGAAAATACCGGAAAGCGCGCATTCAACTCTTGCAAAAGTGATAAATAAAGGTTCCATTCCGGCCTTTTTTTTATTGGGTTCCTTGGTCGCCTTATTTGAATTTCCGTGCACCGGAGGGCCTTATCTTTTTGTATTAACTTTGCTTCATGATTATGCAAATTTCTGGAAAGGTTTTTGGTATTTAATTATATATAATTTTGTTTTTGTATTACCGCTTATTCTTATACTTGCATTTGCCACCAACAAGATTATGATAGAAAAGATAGACAAGTTGCGCAGACTAGAAACAAAAAAGGCCCGGGTAGTATTGCTTCTTGTCCTTGTCGCGTTCGGTATTTTGATATTTTCGTTATAAATTATTAATGAAGGATTTTTAGTAAAAAATTTTTGAGCCTTCGCCCTTGGAGTCATAAGGACAGAGGACCCACGACTCTTGAAATTCTTTACAAAAAATCCTTAAGATAAACAAAAATGACAACTGATCCAAAATTAATGAGTTTTGAGGAACTTCAAAAGAAAATAGCTTCTTTAAAAGAAAACAGGGGAGTTGATTTATCGACGGAAGAAGATTTAAGTGTCGCTGTTATGAATTTGATAAGTCTGGAAGAACATTTCTTTTTTTCCGGAACTAAGACAGGCAAAGACGAGTATTTCAATATGCTGAACGAGGCGCGAGAAATGAGAAAAACCCTTTTGGCCCGGATGATAGATAAAACAGAAGGGGAAAGCTGGTGCATTTCCAAACACCTGCTGGCGACTACCATGCGGTTGATGGAGGTGGGCACCAAATTGCAAGGAGACAGCAAAACGGAAGAAGCGAAACAGATGTTTAATTTCGCCTATAAAGTTTACAATTTGTTTTTTGCGCTTAGATTAAAAATTATTAATACCTCAGATGTAAAAGATAGTCTAGAAAAGGAAAAGCCAATGACTTTTGACGATATTATGGCCAAACTAGTGGATTGTTGCAAGGAGTAGTGATTATGACTAGAAAAAATATTTTTTTGTTGATAATAGTAATTTTAATTCTGGGCACATTGGGGACGATAATGCTACGGGAAAATGGAGGGGGTGTTTTTCCGGGTAAATATGATGCTTTTGCCCAATGCCTCGCCTCAAAAAAGTTCACTATGTATGGGACGGCGTGGTGCTCACATTGCAAGGCAGAAAAAGCGCGTTTCGGAGGATCTTTTAAATATGTGCCCTATGTTGAATGCACGAAAGACCCCGATAAATGTCTTTCAAGTGGCGTTGAGGGTTATCCAACTTGGGTAGATGAAAATGGGACAAAATATCTGGGAGAACAGGGATTGGAAAAATTGTCAGAAATAAGCGGTTGTGCACTGCCGATTGAATAGTATATAATTATACTCACTTATGAAACAAGCGCGATTAGACCAATTAGCTGATGGCATATTTGCCATAGTTATGACTATCCTGGTTTTTGAGATACGGATACCCGATTCTATCGGCATGGCAAGCGAAAATATTTTATTTCAATCCTTGATGAGCATGTTCCCGGTTTTTTTGAGTTATCTTTTAAGTTTTTCTCTCCTTTTTACTTACTGGCGGTCGCATCATTTTATTGAATCAGTATTGGCAAAAAATATTGACACCAGGTTTTCTAATATCAATGCAGTATTCTTCTTTTTTGTGGCGTTAGTGCCGTTTTCTTCTCATTTTCTCGGCAAATATAGTTATTCGAAAACCGCTATAATATTTTTTGCTCTGAATATTATTTTCATAGGAATAACTTTGTTTGTAATGCGTCAATATGCTATCAAGTCTTCAACCATAGAGAATATTCCATTTACCAGGACGGAAAATGAACATGCAAATATGCGCATCTTGTTTCCTGTTGGTGCCTCCGTCGTAGCCATTCTGATAGCATTTTTCAGCAGCACTTTAGCAATTTTATTGTTTACTCTTGCCATTTTATTTAATTTGTTGGAAAAAAGCACTAAGCACACTTTTTTTCTTATTGACCTTTTTCGCAAGAAAAAGCAGAAAACTTATTAGTATTAAAAACAATTTTTGTAAAATTTTATGAAAAAGACATATATCATCATATTAGTTTTAATTCTGGTTGTATTGGGAGTTATATTTTTTACTGGCAAAGGCACAAAATTAGAGGCTCCGGTTTTAACCGATACTGAAACAGTTCCAACAACCAGTGTCGCGGGCGAAAAAGAATTTACCATTTCAGGCCAGAATTTTTCTTTTACACCCAATTTTATTACAGTTAAAAAAGGAGAGAAGGTTAAAATAACTTTCAAAAATAGTGATGGATTCCACGATTTTAAAATTGATGAATTCGGTGTTGCCACTAAAACTATAAAAGGCGGAGAAGAGGAATTGGTAGAATTTGTGGCTGATAAAGTAGGAAGTTTTGAGTATTATTGCTCAATCGGTACCCATAGGGCTATGGGTATGTGGGGAACTTTAAGGATAGAATAAAAATGGAATATGAACTCCAAAAAGGAAATAAGAGCTTGGCATAAAGTGAAAGTTAGTGAGCGTTTTTTGAATGCTTTCAGGGGCATGCGTGTTTTCCTAAAAACTGCCAGGCATCTCCCAATACTGATATCGGCCATAGTAATAGTAATAATCTTAGGATTTTACTTGAAGGTTTCCGGTCTTGAGTGGATTGCTTTAATTTTTTCTATTGGTTTTGTTTTGGTTTCCGAGACTTTTAACACAGCCATAGAAATAGATATAGATTTAACTTCTCCGGAGTATCATCCTTTTGCCCGCGATACCAAAGATGTGGCCGCGGCCGCGGTTCTTTTGTCTATATTTACCGCGGCTGTTATTGGACTGGTTGTTTTCCTGCCAAAAATTTTTCAATATGTTAATATATAAAAATGAGCAATAAAAATATTTTTTTCCTAATAATCTGTCTTTTGATTTTGGGGACAGTGGCAACCGTTATCTTAAGGTCTGACAATACATCCGCCGCGCCCGGCAAGTACGATACTTTCGCGCAATGTTTAAAAGATAAGGGCGCAATCTTTTACGGCGCTTTTTGGTGTCCGCACTGCCAGGCGCAGAAAAAGATGTTTGGCTCCTCCGTCAAATTA
>CAYZGS010000001.1:16212-17451 GCA_964478145.1 uncultured Candidatus Saccharibacteria bacterium
GCCCTACGTTGAATGCTCCACCCCCGACGGGTCTGCCCAGACAAAAGAATGCAAGGAAAAGGGGATAGATGGTTATCCAACTTGGGAATTTTCCGACGGTAGCCGCTTATCGGGCGAGATTCCGCTTGAACAGCTGGCTGAAAAAACCTCTTGTCCTTTGCCACTTTGATATTATGAATACGGAAACTATGCATTATCTGAATATTTTTCTTGGATTTGGAGCGATTTTGCTTCAGGTTTTTTCAGTAATTATTCTTCTGATTCTTTTGTTTCGCCCTAAAGAAAACAAGAAAAATATATTATTGGATTTTGTTCATAAGCATTTTTTAGCGATCAGTTTTTTAATTTCTTTGTTCGCTACCCTGTTTTCTTTGGTTTATTCCGAAATAATAAATTTTCCTGCTTGTTCTCTGTGTTGGTTTCAAAGGATCTTTATGTATCCATTGGTTTTTATGTTTGGTGTTGCCTTTTGGGACAGGGACAAAAAAGTGGTCCGTTATGCCTTGCCCCTTCTGTGCGCCGGTTTTCTTATTTCTATTTATCAGAATTTTGTGTACTACTTCGGAGACAGTTCCAATGCACCATGCGATGCGTCCGGCATATCTTGCTACAAACAATATATTTCGGAATTCGGGGGCTATATATCCATTCCTATACTGGCCCTAACGGCATTTTTTTCCCTTTTGGTTCTCGTTTTGGTTGCTCATTTTTATCATAAAGAAGATTAAAACCCACTATGGAAGAAAATTTGCAAAAGAAAATAGAAGAACAAGGATTGAAAATAGAGGCGATTTATAAATCAGTGGAAAAAACTAGAAAATATTTTTTGGTTATAATTTGGATTACTATTATCGCCGTCGTATTGCCACTCCTAGGTTTGTTTTTTGTTTTGCCGTCATTTTTGAGCAATTATACAAGCGTCTTGGATGGCAGTTTCTAAAAGCAGATGAACCAAAAAATTTACGCCTAAAATACCTTGAAAAATAAGGCTCCGTGAAGGACTGTCCTTCACAGATGTGGTAGAATTAAGAGATGTTGAAATTTACTAAAAAGGAAAAAATGCTAATGCAAAAATTAAACACACCGGCGAAAGTGCAGGATTTTTTGAATGGGTTGAAATTCAATTTTGAGAAAAAGGGGGAAACACTGAAATCCCCGATTTTAGCTCTAAGAGCGCGAAAGGCGCATTGTATGGAAGGAGCATTGCTCGGCGCGCATGTTCTTTCTTTGCATGGCTTC
>CAYZGS010000002.1:0-12502 GCA_964478145.1 uncultured Candidatus Saccharibacteria bacterium
ATTTTTATTCTGCTGGCAGGAGTGGTCATTATTTGGATCTCTTCTCTAAAAATTCCTGATTTCAATTCTTTTGGGGACAGAAAAATTATAAATTCTACTAAAATATACGACCGCACCGGAGAAATATTGCTCTACGACATACATCAGGACATAAAAAGAACAGACATACCCTTTGAAAAAATGGGAGTAAGTATCAAAAACGCGACCGTGGCCATTGAGGACTCCGAATTTTATAATCACAGCGGAATAAGAATAACTTCCATTATTAGGGCAGTGTTATCCAATTTATTCAACAACGTAAGTAAAACTCAGGGCGGTTCAACTATCACTCAACAGCTGGTGAAAAACACCCTCTTAACCCAGAAAAAAACCATCACTAGAAAAATAAAAGAATGGGTATTGGCAATGAAAATAGACAAATCCATGCCCAAGGAGAAAATTTTGGAATATTATTTAAATGAAAGTCCATACGGCGGGAATGTTTATGGCATAGAGGAAGCATCCAAGGTATATTTCAATAAAAATGCGGAAGGACTGACCCTGGCGGAGGCGGCCTATTTGGCATCTATCCCCCAGTCTCCCACTGTCCTTTCTCCTTACGGAAAAAACAAAGACAAACTGGATGCCAGAAAAAATTTAGTGCTGTCCAGAATGCTTGAATTAAAATTCATTTCGGAAGAAGAATACGAGAACGCTAAAAATGAGGCCGTGAGTTTTGTCCCACAATCAATTCTTGGCATTAAAGCTCCACATTTTGTCTTTTTTATCAAAGATTACCTTGAACAAAAATATGGAAGCGAACTGGTGGAAGAAGGCGGACTAAAGGTGACCACCACTCTTAATTACGACCTACAAGAAAAAGGAGAGGTAATAGTAAAAGAAGGCGCTTTGAAAAATGAAAAAGACTGGAATGGTAAAAATGCTGGGTTAGTGGCTATAGACCCAAAAACCGGACAAATTTTGACCATGGTGGGTTCAAGAGATTACTTTGATAAAACAATAGATGGCAATTACAACATTGCCACCGCCAACAGGCAGCCAGGATCCTCTTTTAAGCCTTTTATTTATGCCACCGCTTTCAATAAGGGGTTCACCCCTGATACAGTATTGTTTGATCTGCCTACAGAATTTCAAACAACTTGTGATGCTTACGGCAAAGCGTTGCCGGGACACAACCAAAGCGATTGCTATATGCCGGATGATTATGACGGCAAGGCTCGCGGACCAATGTCTCTGCGAAACGCTTTGGCTCAATCTATAAACATTCCAGCGGTAAAACTTTTTTATTTGGCGGGACTTAACGATTCGCTCAAAACGGCCGAGGATATGGGCATCAGTACTTTAACTAACATCGGCCGATACGGGCTTACCCTGGTTATTGGAGGCGGCGAGGTATCTTTGCTTGATATGACCTCTGCTTATGGGGTTTTTGCGAATAATGGCATAAGAAATCAATACACTGGAATTTTAAAAGTTGAAGACAAAAATGGAGAAGTTTTAGAAGTATACACGCCAAGTGTTAGAACGGTGTTGCCAGAAAATACTTCTCTTGTTGTTTCAGATGTTTTGTCTGACAACACGGCTCGCGCTCCAACTTTCGGTCCTTCCTCTTCTCTTGTCGTTCCGGGAAGAGAAGTTGCAGTGAAAACAGGAACAACAAATAATAACAAGGATGCCTGGACTATTGGATATACCCCTTCCGTTGTGGTAGGCGTTTGGGCAGGTAATAATGACAACAAGCCAATGAAAAAAGGAGGTTCAGCTGTGGCAGGACCTATTTGGAATAAATTTATGGTTGAGGTATTAAAAACTTTGCCTAACGAAAAATTTGAAAAACCGAACCTTGATACTGATTCAAAGGGGGTAAAACCGATAATACGCGGATTCTGGCAGGGAAATGAAAATTTCTTTATTGATAAAATTTCCGGCAAACTGGCCACAGAGAACACCCCAAGAGAAACAACTCAGGAAAAAGTGATAACAAAGGTGCATTCAATACTTTATTGGATAAACAAAAATGACATTTTGGGAGAACCGCCGACAGATCCGAAAGAAGATCCGCAATTCAATCATTGGGAAATCCCCGTGCAAAATTGGTGGTTGCAGAATAAAGGAAAATATAAGATAACAACATCGGCTGAAAAACCAACGGAAACAGACGATATCCACGTGGAAAAGTTTAAACCACTTGTCTTAATAATTGAACCTACCTCGCTTTCCATTTATCCCCCCGACCAAAGGATCCAAGTAAAAACTTCAAATACCGGGCGCTTTCCGATTCAGAAATTAGATATATTCATCAACAACAACTATATAGATACCGTACGGGCACCCTTTAATTTTTCCTTCATTCCTTCGGAGTTGGACAACCTTAGGGAAGAAAACGAGTTAAAAATAATCTCTTATGATACTGTTTATAATCTTGCGGAAACCGTCCAAACCTTCAGGGTGGGTCAATAAAACTATGTTATCCTTCGGGGAAGTTTCTTGTTCAATTTTTCTAGTCCCAATAAAATTTCATTTTTTTTCAAAAAAATTTCATTCTTGTGGACAAACCCTATATTCAGACAGATTGCGTCTTTTAAAATTTTTATATCCTCCGGTCTTATTTTTATCCCGACAACTTCATATAGAACATCCGCAATCGCTTTCTTCTTGGCTCTTTCAGAAAGAAGTATATTGCTAAAACGAAGAAGCAGGTCTTTTACCTCAATCATTGTTTATTTATTCATCGGCATTATTAGGTAAGTAAAAGAATTATCGGGGCTGCCCGATATTACCATTGGTTTTGAAGATTGATTAAGCTTAATAGAGATACTATCCGCGCTTATTGACTGGAAACAGTCAAGAAAATATCTATAATTAAAACTAAGCGTTATGTCCTCTCCTTTCATGGCAGCATCCAAATATGTTTTGTTCTCCCCCACTTCGTTGTTCTCCGAAGAAAGCTCAAACACCTTTTCCTTTGGCTTGACTGAAAGATTTATCTGATTAAATTTATCCGAAAAAACATTTGAGAGTTTCAGCGCGTTAAGCAGGTCCTGCTTTAAAACCACAGCTTGAACCTTGAAATCTTTTGGAATAATTTGGCGGTAATCTGGGAAAACCCCGTCTATGACCCTTGAGGTTAAATAAACGTTGTCAGAAGAAAACGAGATTTGATTTTTATTGAAACACACCTTTATAACACCCTGAAACTCTCCGAAGATTTTTAATATCTCGTGAACATTTTTGAAAGGAATGAGTATTCCGGGAACCTCCTCAATTTTACTTACTTTAATTTTCTTTTCCGCCAACCTGAAAGAGTCCGTAGAAACAAAAACCAGACTATCTTCACTAGAATATATATAAACGCTGGATATTTCTGGTTTAATATCAGACAAAGAAGAGCTGTAATACACGGCTTTTATGCCTTCGGTTAGTTTTTTAGATTCTATTTCAAATGCTTCTCCTTTAACCATTGGAATGGTGGGAAAATCGTTATGCTCTTGGCCCTTCAGTTTTATTTTGCTTTTTTTTGTTTTTATTAACAAGTTTCCTCCCTCGCTTTCAATTTGAACATTCTCGCCTTGAAAAATATTAGAAAAAATACCAACCAGGGTGTTTCCAGAAACAGCCACCACGCCCTCTTTTTCAATTCTAGCTGGTATTTCTATCTCAACACCAAGGCTTAGATTGGTAGCGCGGAGTTTTAGTGATTTTCCTGAAGCAATAAGAAGAATGGAGCTTAGAACAGGAAGAGTTAAATTTTTTCCTGTTATCCTTTCTGTTTGCAAAATACCATTTTTAATCTTTTCAACACTGCATTCTAGTTTCATGTGTTTATGTTTTATATATTTAATTTATTATTATTAATAATGGTGTTTATAAGTGGATAAACCTGTTGTATGTTGTCTTTTGCGGTTATTTTAAAAATTTTTTCTTGTTTTTGGGTGTATTAACTTTTTGTTTATTTATTAAATTTATTCTTCCTTAAAAAAACGTGGGCAGATCTTGTTTCTTATTAACACCTTATTCTAAGATTAATACCACACTATTATAACAAAACATTTTTATGTTTATTTAAACATAATTTTTATCTGTTCTAATTCTTGTAATAGTTGCGGGTCGTTCTTTAGGTCTTCCTTTATCTTTAGGTATGAGTGTATCACAGTGGTGTGATCTTTGCCACCTAGTTTTTGTCCTATTAAGGGGTAGGACACGTTAAATTCCTCCCGAAGCAGATACATCACAACCTGCCTCGCTTTTACAATTTCTTTTCTTCTTGTTTTTTCATATATGGACGATTCGTCCAAGGAATAGTATTCGCTCACTATCTTTACCACGTCTTTTATGGCTACATTTTTCTTTGGTTTTATGTTGTTTTTTAACAGGTTTTTAATTTCAGAAACGGAAAGGGGCTTGTTTTTTAAACGGTATTGGCAAACTATGGCGTTCAGGCTTCCTTCAAGTTCGCGAATGTTCCCCTGAATAGCTTCTGCTACGTATTCTATTATTTCTTGTTCTAATTCAATGCCCATATCTCTCAGCTTGACTTTTAATATCGCCAGGCGAGATTCATACTCTGGTTCGGAAATGTCCACTATCATTCCGGCCGCAAAACGGGACTTTAAACGGTCTGCCAGCTCTGGTATGTAATTTGGATGCTTATCGGAGGAAAAAATGATCTGTTTATTGTTTTCATGAAAGGTGTTGAATGTGTGAAAAAGCTCTTCCTGAATTTTTTCCATTTTGCCTATAAACTGGATGTCGTCTATAATCAGGAGGTCATATTTGCGGTATTTTTCTTTAAAAGAGTTTGCTTTGTTGTTCTGCAAAGAATTTATAAAATCAGTAGCAAACTTTTCCAAGGTAAGATAGTGAACCCTTTTGTTCTGATATTTTTCCTTTATTAAATTTCCTATTGCCTGGATTAGGTGCGTTTTACCTAACCCCGTGCCGCCATATACGAAGAATGGATTGTATTTTGTCCCAGGGTTCTCTATTATCGCTTGAGAAGCGGCATAGGCAAGCTCATTAAAAGGACCCACAATAAAGGAATTGAAACGATAACGCGGGTTTAGGTTGTCTTCTGGATTTATATACAGGTCTTTCAAAGGCAGTTCTTTGTTTATATAAATTTCGTTCGTTTTAAGAGGCTCTTGTTTGGCTGCCTCTGTCTTGGCGATGACGTATTCTACCGCCCTCATATTTTCATACACGCTAGCGACAGTTTTAGTTATTAGTTTGTGATATTTGTTTTTTAACCAGTCGCGAACAAACTCGTTTGGCACGCCGACAGAAACGATGCCGGTTTCTTCTTTTGAGATACAGGTATTTTTAAACCAAGTGCTGAAATTCGCTTTGGAAACGGATCCCTCGATTTCGGCTAAACAATTTTCCCAAAGCTGTTTCGTATCCATTTGTTTAGATTATACTATCTGATTTTAAAACACAATTTTAGAAACTTATTAACTATGTTGATAAGCTGTTGATAACATTATATGCCCCAATTTGTTTTGACTTAAAATAAGCGTTGGGGTATACTCCATTTATGTCCCAAACATATCAGCCCAAGAAAAGAAAAAGAGCAAAGACTCATGGGTTTTTGGTCAGATCTAGAAGCAAAACAGGCAGAAAAGTGCTTTTGAAAAGAAGAAGAAAGGGGCGAGCCAAACTTTCCGTATAGAAATGCTTCCAAAGAAGAACAGGGTTGATAAAAAAACGGCAGAGAAAATCTTTAAAGAGGGCTGGTTTATCGGTTCTCCAAATCTAACCTTAAAATTTTTAATTATTTCCGGAGGCCAAAAACAGATTTCTTTTGTTGTCCCCAAAACTGTTTCTAAAAAAGCGGTAGGGAGGAATTTATTGCGCAGGAGGGGTTATATCGCCCTGAGCAAACACTTCAAAAATTTCCCCGCCGGTCTGCGAGGTGTGTTTATTTTTAAAAAACATCAGGACGATGTTTTGATGCTGGAAAATGAAATTGAAAGGGTGCTCAGTAAAATTAATTAGTTTCTATCAAAAAGTCCTAGCCGTTCCGGTTGGCAGATTTTTGGAACATTTTGGTTTGTTAAGAGGTAATTCCTGTGTTTTTTATCCTACTTGCTCGGAATACGCGAAACAAGCGATAGATAAATATGGCATTTTGAAAGGAATATTCCTTGGACTCCTGCGGATTCTTCGTTGCCATCCTTGGCAGAAAAACCACATTGATCCGGTGAAATAAAATTTAATTTTGATTTTTAATCGTTTTCGTATAGAATGATATAATGCTATCCAATATTTGGAATACCGTTTTGTATGGGCCATTATTGAACGCGTTGGCCTTTTTAGTTTCCATCATCCCGGGCGGAGATGTCGGCGTGGCTGTTATTATACTGACCCTTTTTGTCAAAACTGCCTTGTTTCCTCTCTCCCAGCGTTCTGTTGAAAGCCAAATTAAGATGAACTTGCTTGCTCCGGAACTCAAAAAAATAAAGGATGGTGGAAAAAGCAAAGAAGAACAGGCAAAACAGACATTTGAACTTTATAAACAACATAGAACCAACCCTTTTTCTGGATGCCTTTTGGTTTTGATTCAAATCCCGATAATTTTTGCCCTGTATTATGTTTTTTTGAAGGGGTTGAATTTTCAGGGTGAGCCACTTTATTCATTCATTCGTGTTCCGGAACATGTAAATATGATTTTCTTAGGTGTTCTTGATATAAGCCAAAAAAGCTTGGTTCTGGCTATACTAGCAGGAGCATCCCAATATTTTCAGGCGCATTTTATGCCCAAGCCCGCCGTTGTTTCCAAGGGGGCTACATCCTTTCAGGAAAATTTCACCAAAAGCATGCATACCCAGATGAAATATATTTTCCCGTTTATTGTGGCCTTCATAGCCTACAGAGTTTCCGGAGCTGTTGCTTTATACTGGGTTGCTAGTAATATATTTTCCATAGGCCAGCAAATATATGCGAATAGAAAAAGGAAACTGGCGCTTGAAGCGGTAAAATAGGGATATGTATCCCGTTAGAAGCCGCGATCGCAATTTAAATATAAAAAAGAATATGAAATTAAGTATCATAAAAATTAATAACCTAAAATGTCAGACACGCGAGTTGATCGCGATCTGCTTCTAACGGGATGGACAAACTGGAAATGCAAAACTTGATAAAAGAGCTTATTGAAAAAATTACTATACCAGTGAATAAAATTTCTGTTGAAGAGAATGAATCCGCATTATCCAGTCGAAGCAGTGGCAAAACTCTTTGGTTCTCGGTAGAGGTAGAACAGCCTCATTTTTTTTGTGAACGGGGGGGCGAGGCTCTTCTCGCCTTAAATCACCTTGCCCGTCGAATGATAGAAAACAAGATTTCTCCCACACCTGGTATAGATGGAACAGGGGGAAAACAAGAAGGTCTTGGTATCTTGATTGATATCAATGGTTTTCAAAAGAAGCGGGTGGAAAACATCCATGCCATAGCGCATATGATGGCCGAACGGGCCAGATATTTCAAATCTAACATAGAAATTGACCCAATGCCGGCCTTTGAACGCAGGATTGTGCACGAATTCTTGTCTGATGCTGCAGATTTGAAAACTGAATCGGAGGGTGAAGGATTTTCTCGCCGGGTAGTTATCAAATATATCGGAGCAATATAAAAAATATTAAATTTAAAAGATTTTAAGAGTCGTGGGTTCCCTGTCCTCTTGTCTCCGAGGGCGAAGGTTCAGAAATCTTTTGAAATTTAATATTTTTTTATTTTAAATTTAGCTCCCAAAGATACGAATCTTTTTTATTCACAAAAAGTAAATAATTTTGACCTTCATCTAAAGCAAGTTTTATGGCATCCACCTCTTCCCCGCCCTCTTCAGAGACTGGGTCCAATATCTTTGTCGCGTTTCCGGATGACGCGTCTATTTTCCATATTTCGTCCGTGAAAGAAACTTCTCCTCTGTACCAAGCGTCCGGATATTCCGCACTATCTGTAAATTTCGGCACGGCGCAGTAAATGACATCACTTCCCCCGCCCCAGACGCATTTTTCCGGCAGAGTTTTCACTCCGAGCGAACTCGAATTTCTGGCACCCACATCAAAAATGCCGAGTGACAGATTGTTGTCCCCATATAAGACCAATTTCCCATTCGGGCTCGTGAGGGTAGTCAATCCGTTTATGCCGCCTAAAACCTTGCTGAAATCTTTTTTATCCGGGTCAATTGCGTACATAAAACCTGGCACGTTGGCAGAAGGTTTGGTGGTCATTGTTATCATTTTATTGTTGGGCCAAAGGGCCGTCCACTCGGTAAAAGGAGAATCAAATACCTGAACTTTTGCGCCAGCCGAGAGTGCTAAAGTCACACCTATCGCATTATTTCCCGTGTTGAATAAATAAAATATTTTTGAAGCGTCGGGCGACACACTCATATCGGAGATATTCTCCGGCAAAAATGAACCCGCGATTTCGTTCATTCCGGCCGAGTCTGCCCCCAAGAATTCTTTCGGAATATTCCCGACAAAAGTTTCTATAGTTTTATCTCCTTCTTTCAGGTACCTCATAACCACGGATTCTCCTTTGTTTCCAAAAAATGCCTCATAGACTTTTGGGATTACAGTAGAGGAGAATTTACGCTCGTCCACAATATCAGCGAAAGTCTGATAAATGTTTCCGGTGATTCTATCCACATATCTTAAAGCTGGCGCGAATTCAGTTGGAGGCGCAACCGAGGTTGCGCTTTGACCCCCCGAACCCTCCTCCCCTGACAAGGGGAGGGTTTGGGAGGGGTTTGGAATCTCTTTAAACCTTTCTTTCATATATACTCCGAAGCCTGCTACAGGGGAACTCGAAACTTTTTTTAGTTTTATATCGGACTGCTCTTCTTCGGTTGGAGGTTCGTATCCGGATATGTCTGTTGGAATCGCGGTATCCGTAGGCGCGGTGGTTTTGCTTTTACCGAATGGCAAAAAGTTTGCGATGAAATTTGTGCCGGAGTTACCTCCTTCTGTAGCTGTATTTGTCGGTTGGTTGAAATAGAAAAATCCGAAAGCGACAACTGCTATGATTGCCAGGATTATTATTAATAAAATAAGATTTCTTTTTGACATAAAAAATACATTTAAGGGGCAGGGATTATATAATTAATTATTTTTATGTATTTTGTTATGGAACCACTAAGATTAACAGCTTTCCCGCTTCTTCCTTCGTCGCCACCATGAACATCTATATATTTTCCATTGCCACTATACATCATTATGTGTCCATATATGTTATTATTTTCTCCTGGTTTCCAACCAAATAAATCTCCAATATTCAGGTTGCCATCACCTTCGATTTTTGTTCCATCAGAATTAATTTTATTTTTGTATGTTTCATTGAATATGTTTCCAGTATATGTTCCAGATAGATTTAATCCAGCGCATTTATAAACTTGAATAATAAAAGAAGAACAGTCGAGATAGATTTTATTATCACTAATTGTTCCTCTTTTGTCTTGGTTATAATAAACTTTATTATTAAAACTTGTTGCTATTTCAATAAGTTTTCCTTTTCCGCCGCTGCCAGGGCAGGTGACGCCAAGATTTGTTAATTTATCTTTTGAAATTGGAGTAAAAGGAGAAGAAGATTCAGGCGTTTCCTCTATTACTATCGTTGCTTCTGGTAATTTGTCCAAACACACGCTCAAGAGCTGGGGATTTATGGTATTTAAAATAAGATAAGAACCTAGGGCGATAAGCAGTCCCAGTATTGCATTCTTTATTGTTTCCTTGCCGGCTTCTTTGCTGGAAACTAGCTCGCTGGTCATATATTCTATTCCTCCTGCTACAATCATTACCATGGCCAGTACGGCAGCAAAACCAATAACTAGCTTAATGATTATGTTCAAATATTTTCCGAAGGGACATGAATTTATATCTGGGTCAGTTTCAAAAGCTATACCCTCAGGAAGCCCGGGCAAGGGGGCAAGCGGGGTGTAAGTTGTGTCTGTGTTGGTTACACAAGCAGTTTTTTCTTCATTGAGAACCTTTCCTTGGTCTTCGCAACTTTTTTCCGTTAAAACTTTTTCTTTGCATATCTTCTTTTCCGCGTCATAATCCATTCCCGCGGCCTTACAGGTTTCAACAGAGGGCTTATCACTACATATCTGGGTCAGTGAGTTCCATATCTTTTTTGGATCTTTTTCGCATTCTATTTTCGGATCGGTAGATGTGCCTTTCCCGCCTTTTACTTCAATATTAACAGAAGCAATTGGAAATTTTCCGTCAGAACCAAACGCGGTAATAGTGAATATTCCTTCGGTTGCTGTTTCTGCGGCATCAAAATACACAGAGCATTCATTTATGGCATTCTTGCTTGTGTTGCCGTCTGTGTTGCAGCTACTCGGAGCGATAGACCCCCCATTGTTTTCCGGAGAAATGCTAAATATTACTTTTGCATTTGGCGTCTCGAATACCCTGACCTTTATCTGAGCGGAAGCCTTTTTTTCTATTGAATAATCGTTAACACAGAGAACAAATGAACCTGGTTTTGTCTCTGGGTCACAAGCCGCGCTAGTATTTCGGGGCATTGTTAATATCCCCGAAAGCAATGTTAGTAAATATATAATTATTATTATCTTTTTCATCTAAAAATTTACCTGCAACTGTCCGCTTCCGCTTTGGAAAAGCGTTTTGATATTGTTAATGACGACTTTTATGGTCGCGCTTCCGGATTGTCCCCCCTCCGGCCTGATGGCCAGAATATTTTTCCGGCCCGGGGCCTGTGTTTTTTCTCCATTTAGGAACCAGTCAATAGACAGATTTGAAGAGTCTATATTTTTAGGTGAAAAAAAATAAGGTTCGGCCACAAACGTTTCCCCGTCTGGGCTTACGGTAAATCCGTTATTTAAAGCCCCTTGCCATAAAGTGCCAAGCGATGGGTCATTCTTGTAGAATATTATTTTTGGATTGGCTGTTTTTAAAATTATATTCCCGGAAGCGTTCATACTTCCCGTTATGTCTGACACTACTACCTTAACCTCGTTGTTTTTATCTAAGTAGCTGTTTTGAAATGTAAAATAGTTTTTACCCCACCCGGAGGAATTAGTTTGTAATTTGCCGTCTTTTGTCCAGGCATAAGACAAATTGTTCATATTTATGTTTCCGTTTTGGGTTGTTAAACTGGGTATTGCTATCACCTTAAATGCTCCCTGGCTGGGAACTAGCGCTTTCCCCTTATAGAAAGGGGGAGTGTAAGAATCATAGGCTTCCCAGAGAAGATCTACGCCTGCGGTCGTTATGTTTATTGTTTTTACTACGCTTTGCCCGTCTATGGTGTCTATCATTGCGCTTAAATTTGAGGAAACACCTGAGGTCCCCGTTCTAAAAGAGAAAGATTTTTTACCGATGCCTGTGCTTGCTTCTTGGTTGTCCATAAACCAGGAAATGTTCGCTTTATCAAGGTCGGTCACATAGCTGTTTAAGACGGCATTTACATCTTGGTTTGGGCCTGGATATTGGGGGAATATGCTAAGAACAATATCCGTGTCGCGCACCTGAGCGCCGGTAGAAGATCCAGCAAAAACAGTGAATAGTATTAAAATTAAAATTAAATATTTTCTTTCCATTTCCTTTATTATATATCAGCTAACATTTAGAACCTAGAACCTAACTTTTTTGTTTTGCCTC
Organism: uncultured Candidatus Saccharibacteria bacterium; assembly: GCA_964478145.1. GTDB lineage: Bacteria > Patescibacteriota > Minisyncoccia > Phycocordibacterales > UBA9973 > UBA9973. The sequence goes on from CAYZGS010000002.1 coordinate 11,628, forward strand.
CGTTTCTTCCAAATCTTGTTTGGCTTTTTTGATAGACAGTATCTGAGACGGATCTGAGGTGATAATTTGGTCTTCGGTATAGGAAGAGATGATTTTTATAGCCACATGTTTTAGTCCGGCGAAAAATATGCCTTCCCCTACCCCGGATTCCAAAAGCAGGTACTTTTCTTCGTCTGTCAGGTTGAAAGTTTTCTGCAGGACATCAATAGTGGTAGGCGATTGTTTCAGCAGAAGCTGGATGGAAGAGTTGGTTATAATGGGTACCCCATAAGAGGATTTCATAAAATCTGCCGCGTCTTGAGTAATAGTAGAAAGACCCAGAAAATATTTTCGGCCTCTCTTGGCGATGGAGTACAAAAAAGAAGCCGTATCCTCGGATTTCATCATCCACCACGCTTCGTCAACTACCAGCAGGCGTTTTTTTAGATTTTTGCGGATAGTAATCCAAATGTAATGCATTACTATATACATAGCCACTGGTTTTAATTCATCTTCCATATCCCGAATGGAAAAGACCACGAATTTTTTATTGATATCCACATTGGAAGGCCTGTTCAGAAAAGTGGACCAGGAACCTCTAGTATATTTAACCAGCCTTTGCATTACAGAGTCGCTTCCCTCCATGCCAGCCAATACCATTTCAAAATCGGAGAGGAGGGGTGGTTCAATATTTGAAAAATCAGAGTCCGGAGTTATATCCTTCATGGCATAAGTTTCCGAGATGGCGCGATCCACCATAGAGTCTTCCTCCGGAGTAAGCCCACCCAGCATCAGTCGGAAAAGCCCGACTAGATTTATAATGTTTGACCTTAAAACGTCTTCAGCTGATTCGTCTTCGCGCGGGATAGGCAAATCAAAAGGGTTTATGTGATGGT
>CAYZGS010000003.1:0-11766 GCA_964478145.1 uncultured Candidatus Saccharibacteria bacterium
TCCTACTTTTCCCGGAGCAGTTCGTCAATTCTTTGTCTATTTTTTTCTCCTTGATCTATTTGCACGTCAATAAAAGGGATAATTTTTATTTTCATATTTTTCTTCAAATACTCGCGCAATTCTTTGCGTTTCCGTTTTGCGAAATCCAAAGCATTGGCTTCTTTCTCTTCGGGAAATACCGTTATGAATATGGTGGCGCGTTTTAGGTCGGGAGAGACAGCACAGGAAATGACAGTAAGGAGAGAAGTATGATTGCTTTCGCGCTCCAAAAACTTCGCCGCCAGTTCTTTTATAAGATCCGCTATTTTTTCATTTCTGCGTGACATTGAATGATTCTATTACGTCGCCTTGAGCGATCTCTATTTTTGATTCAACCATCATTCCGAATTCCGCTCCCTCTTCCACTTCTCTGACTTTCATTTTATTTTTTTCCAGATTTACTATTTTACCGCGGCCAATTTCAAATTCTCTGCGGACGATTTTCACTATGCTATTTAGGACAACTCGCCCTTCCGCAATCTTTCCCCCTACTATCTGCCGTTCTTTGGTCCGGCTGAAAGTTTTTAAGATTTTGGCCCGGCCAGTTGTCTCCACCGTTTCAACTTTTGGCCTTCTATTTTCCATTTCAGAAGAGAGCCATTCGGTTATTTTATAAATGACATCAAAAAGGGAAATTGGTATGCCTCGCTTATCAGCCAATTCCATAGCGCTCCTGTCTACTTTTACGTTAAAACCGATGACTATTATATTTTCTCCGCCGCTTATTTTTTTTATATCCGATTCCGAAATAGGTCCCACTCCTTTCTGAATAATTCTGAATTCCGCGCTTGGATCTTTTATTTTATTTATTTCTTTTTCAATGGCTTCTATTGAGCCTGCTATGTCCGCTTTTAATATAATTGGAATTATTTTTTTGCCATCCCCGACCCCTTCCTTGGTAAGGAGAGGGGTTGATTTTTCTCCCCCTTGATAAGGGGGAGTGCCTGCGGGGCGAGGGGGTAATTCTTTCATATATCTTTCTGCCTCCTTTTTGTTTTTAAAAGATTTGAATTCCGCTCCAATTCTGGGCATACTGTCAAAACCGATAAGCCGGATAGGAGAGGAGAAAGTCGCTTCCTCTATCGTTTTTCCCAGGAAATCTTCCATAATATTTACGGAACAAAAGCAATTTTCAATCATCACTACCATCCCTTTCCTTAGAGACCCATCCTTGACAATAAGGGTAGCCTGGATTCCGCGTTTAGGGTCAAGGTTTGTCTCAATCACCCAGCCGGAGGCGTTTTTTTTAGAATTGCCTTTGAGTTCTTCCATTTCAGCTAGAATGCCGATTAACGACAGCAAGTCGTCTACGCCCTTTCCGGTTTTTGCCGAGATTTCAGCAGAGGGTATCTTGCCGCCGTAATTTTCAAGATATATCTCATTTTCCGCTAGTTCTGTTCTTGTTTTTTCAATGTTCGCTCCTGGTTTGTCTATCTTATTTATGGCTACGATACAAGGAATTTTGTTTGTCACCAAAGTTTTCCAGGCTTCAATAGTCTGGGGCTTTACTCCGTCTTCCGCCGAAACGATCAGAACGGCGATGTCCGCGATCTGCGCCCCTCGTTCGCGCATTCTTGAAAAAGATTCATGTCCGGGAGTATCAAGAAAAGTTATTTTTCTAGACGCGGATCCATCCAGCGTCGGGATTTCAACCTCGTAGGCGGAAATGCGCTGAGTTATTCCTCCGGCTTCACCGGAAACGATATTTGTTTTCCTTATATAATCAAGGAGGGTAGATTTGCCATGGTCAATATGACCCATAATTACCACTACCGGCGGTTTTATCTGCAGGTCTGTGGCCGAAGGCCCTGCTATTGTGTTTTCTTCGTTTTTTTTATCCATTTTTGTGTAAAACTCTTTCTTGGCATACTTTTTATAAACCGCGCATATTCGCCTGCTGGCGAATTGCTATGCTCGGCTACCCGCCTGCGCAATGCTTTCTAAAAAGTACGCCTGCGACGAGTTCCTTGATTTAAATCCTTAGACTTTAGCTTTTTCCAATACCTCCTTTTCCTCCGTGGTCAGTTCGTATTCCGATTTCCCGTTTTTTATGGGTTTGGCGAACATACTCATTCGCTCTCGAGAGTATAAGCTTGAAAGTACTACGCCGTCCCTGTCTTCATTCAACATTCCGATGGCAAAACTTTGATTGCTCCCTTGGTCAGCGAATGGATTAAAGCGTATGGTTTCAAGACCCCTGATGCTTTTCCTCAACTTCTTGTTTATTTCAACCACTTCTTTTCCAATTTTTTCTTCCGCCCATTTCAACTTTGAAATATTGTCTTCCATCATTGCTATGACTTCCTCCAGGTCCTTCGCTTTCTTGCCAGCAAAAATTTTTTTTAGGCGCTTTTCTGTCCTGATCATCCAAATAACACTGATAAGAGCGATGAGTCCCAAGGAAATTAAAAAAATGATTTCAAGTTTTGTATTCATCCCGTACGAAACCCTACCATTATTTTTATGGTAGAATTATTATATTATAACCAGATCCCGTGATTTCGTACGGGATTCATGCACTTTCAATATATACTATTTTTATGCCTAAATCAAATTTGTTTCGTGATATCAGGACGGGAAAATTCAAAAAAATTTATTTGGATTATGCGGCTTCGGTGGAGGCAAATCCAAGTTCAATACATGCAGTGGGACTGGAAGCAAAAAAAGAACTTGAAAATGCGCGGGTAGAGGTGGCCAATGTTTTAGGAGCCAGATCGGAAGAAATAATATTTACCAGCGGGGGAACCGAGAGCAATAATCTTGCCATTCAGGGAATAGTAAATGCTTGGGAGCTCGGCTCCCAAAAGGGAGCCGAGCTCCCAAAATTGCCGCATATTATTACCACTAATATAGAGCATCCTTCTGTCTTGGAAACTTGCAAAATGTTTCAAAAGAGAAAACAGGCGGAAATATCAATAGTACCAGTTGAAGAAAATGGAATTATAGATCCTAAAAAAATAAAAAAAAAGATAAAAGCAAATACAGTACTTGTTTCAGTAATGTATGCAAACAATGAAATAGGTACCATACAGCCTATCCGAGAAATTGCGAGAGAGATCAAGCACTATAGGAAAGTTTCAGGGAAGGACAGTCCTTCGGTTGCCGAAGGACTGTCCTTCCCCATTTTCCATACAGATGCCGTGCAGGCAGCAAATTATTTGGATATTAATGTCCAAAAACTCGGAGTAGATTTACTTTCTTTATCTGGTTCCAAAATACAAAAAGCGGGAAGAGTTGGAATACTTTATAAAAAAAAATCTACGCCGTTGGCTGCAATATTCGGCGGCGGGCACCAAGAGCAGGGATTGCGTCCGGGAACGGAAAATCTGCCGGAAATTTTGAAATTTTCCAAAGCGTTTAATTCAGTACAGAAAAATAAAGAAAAAGAATCAAAACGTTTAACTCAGCTTCAAAATCATTTTATTAAAAAAATTAGAAAAGTGTCAAAGGTGGGCTTAGGCACGGAAATAATCATAAACGGAGATTTGGAAAATCGATTACCAAGCAATATAAATATTACTTTTCCTAAAATTCCAAGCGACCTTTTGGTGATTGAACTTTCAGCCAAGGGCGTAATGGTATCACCTAAGAGCGCCTGTAAAAGTTTGGATAGCGGGGGTTCGTATGTCATACAGGCCATACATCCGGAATTAGATCCCGCCGTTGGCGGGGTGCGCTTTTCTTTCGGCCAAGGCACAACCAAGGCGGATATTGATTATACAATTAAGGTTTTGAAACAAATTTTGCTAAAACTGAAAAAGTGGTATAATTGATGTCGTATGGATATCAAAGATTTAAATAAACCGCAGCTCATATTATTTGCCCTGTTGCTTTCTTTTGTCACTTCCATAGCCACAGGCATCACCACTGTCACCCTGATGCAACAGGCGCCTTCTTCGGTTACTGTGCCGATTAATCGGGTAATTAGGCAAACAGTTGAAAAAATAGTGCCAGTTGAGGGGAAAAATACGGTGCAGACTATTGTCATAAAAGAAGAGGATTTGGTGGTGGATGCCATCGCTAAAAATAAATCCGCTGTTTTTTCCATAACCAAAGAGGGGTTGGATATAGATGGAAAAAATGCTGAAGTTTCGGCTGGGCGGGGGTTTGCCATCTCTAATGAAGGAATAATCGTGGCTGACAGTTCCCTAGTCCCAGAGAGCCAGGTCTATTACGTCCAAAATGAAAGTGGAAAATTCAGGGCAAACTTCGTCTCTTCAGATAAAGCCGGTTTCTCTTTCCTCAAAGTAGGGGCGCCATTGGATGAAAAGAGTAAAATTTCTTTTACGGTGCCGGATTTTGGGGATTTGAGTAGTATGAAAATCGGACAAAAAGTTTTGGTTTTAGGCAATACCATCTCGTCTTTTATTTTTGAAGGTAGCGAGAACATGAAAATGAATATTGCCAAATCAGATGGAGGAGGACTAGTGCTTGATTTGGACGGGGAAGCGTTGGGCATAGCTTTGTCCGGAGTTACCGCCTCTTTCGCTTCAATTGATTCCATTCTTGAAGCTTTGAAGATAAAAATTGAGGTATCAGCACCGTAAATAATTTTATGAGTTTTAACTTTTAAATTCATTATATGCCGCCACTTTATAAATTCACAACTAAATCAAAGGACGCCATTAAAAAAGCCCACGAGCTTGCCATTGAACGCGGACAGAATCGTGTTTCTTCTCTGCACTTGCTGGCCGCCCTGCTGTTGCAAGAAGAAAGCATGGTGAACTCCATATTGGACAGGCTGGAAATAGACATCGTGTTTTTGACCGATTCTGTTTTAGAATCAATTGAGTCGCCGGAATCTCGCACCACCCTTTCTCCTTCTTACCAAATTTACCTGAATCCGGATTTGGCCCAAGTGATAGAACATTCGGTGAAACTAGCGGAGTATATGAAAGATGATTTTGTTTCAACCGAGCATCTTTTTGTCGCTATGCTTGAAATTACAGGAGAGGCTCGCGAAATTTTAGCTCGATTCAAAATTCTTAAAGATCCAGTGATGAAAGTGCTGGAAGAACTCCGCAGCCAGAATATTACCGATGTGACGGAGCCGAAAAGATTTAAACTGCTTTTGCGATATACCCGTAATTTGACTAAGCTGGCGAAGGAAGATAAACTGGACCCGGTCATCGGACGGGATAATGAGATAATACGCATTATCCAAATACTTTCCCGCAGGACTAAAAATAATCCGATTTTGATAGGCGAGGCCGGTACCGGAAAGACGGCGGTAGTGGAGGGCTTAGCTGAACGCATCGCAAAAAACAATGTACCCGAATCATTGAAAGATAAAGAACTTGTTTCTCTTGATTTGGGATCCTTGATTGCCGGTACAAAATATCGCGGGGAGTTTGAGGAGAGATTAAAGGGCATTATGAAGGAGATTGAACGAGCTGACGGAAAAGTGATTTTGTTTATTGATGAAATTCACACTATTGTCGGAGCCGGAGGTTCGGATGGCACCATGGACGCATCAAATATGCTGAAGCCTGCTTTATCCCGCGGAGAGCTGAGGGCCATAGGCGCCACCACTTTGAAAGAATATCAAAAATATATTGAAAAGGATCCCGCTTTGGCTCGCCGCTTTCAGCCGGTTTATATTGATGAACCTGGGGTAGAGGATACCATTACCATCCTTCGGGGATTAAAAGAGAAATATGAACTTTTCCACGGGGTGCGAATCACGGACGATGCGATAATCTCGGCGGTAAATCTTTCCACTCGTTATGTTACCAACAGATTTTTGCCGGACAAAGCGGTGGATCTCATTGACGAGGCCTCTTCCTCTTTGAAAATTGCCCTTGAAAACAAGCCGCCGATTCTGGAAGATGCTCACAGGAAGATAATGCGCTTGGAAATTGAAAAAGAAGCGCTCAAAAAAGAAATTGAAAATGATGCGAAAGATGTTAAAAACAAAGATACCAAAAACAGAATAAAAGAAATAGACAAAGAAATAGCAAATCTGCACGAAAAGACAAAGGAGCTTGAATTGAAATGGCAAAACGAAAAGGAGACAGTGGCGGAAATTCGGGCTATAAAAAAAGAACTGGAAGCAATGCGCCTTTTGGCTGAAGATGCTGAGATGAAAGCTGACTTGGCCAAGGCTGCGGAAATACGTTATGGAAAAATTCCCAGCTTTAAAAAAGAGCTTGAAATAAAACTTTTACGCCTGAAAAAACTTCAGAAATCGCGTAAAATTTTAAAAGAGGAAGTAACCGCTGAGGATATAGCGGAAGTAGTGTCGCGCTGGACCGGCATTCCACTGACTAAAATGCTGGAGGAAGATCGCGCCAAATTGCAGAGGATGGAAGCAGAATTAAAAAAGAGGGTCATAGGCCAGGATGAAGCCATCAAGCGCGTTTCAGATGTCATTCGCCGTTCCCGTGCCGGAATTTCGGACCCGAACAGACCGAGCGGCTCCTTTATCTTTTTGGGTCCGACCGGGGTGGGTAAAACTGAACTGACTAAAGCCCTGACTCAATTTACGTTCAATGACGAAAACGCCCTGATCCGAGTGGATATGTCCGAGTATATGGAAAGGCATTCTATTTCAAAACTTGTCGGTTCTCCTCCGGGATATGTCGGTTATGAAGAAGCGGGACAGCTGACCGAATCTGTCAGGCACAGGCCGTATTCCGTGGTGCTTTTTGATGAAATTGAAAAGGCTCACCCGGAGGTGTTTAACATGCTGTTGCAAGTTATTGACGAAGGAAGATTGACAGACGGGAAGGGTAGAATAGTAAATTTCAAAAACGCCGTTATTATTCTCACTTCTAATATCGGTTCGCAGTTTATAGAAAAAATGGAATCAATCGGGTTTTCCAATAATTCCGACAAGCAAGATTATGGAAATATGAAAGAAAAAGTGATGGAAGCGATGAAAGATTATTTCCGGCCGGAATTCATAAATCGCCTGGACGAGATTATCGTTTTTGATATTTTGTCCGAAGAAGCCATCAAGGAAATAGTGAACCTAAAAATAAAGATAGTGGAAGACAGGCTCCAAGCTAAAGAGATAGGTTTTAGAATGTCCAATGAAGCATTCGCTTATTTGGCTAAAGAAGGATATAACCCGCATTACGGAGCTAGACCATTAAATCGCTTGATTCAAAACAAGATTTTAAATCCGGTTGCCTCCTGTATCATTTCTAATAATGCGAAGAAGGGTGATACAGTGTATGTTTCGGTCAAAAACAACGAACTGGTGATTGAAGCCAAAAAGGGTCACAGTAGAGGGGGACAGACAGGCGGAATAAAAAGTCCGATCCGAATGCATTCCAATTCTTCCGCCAAAGCGTAAAAAATCACTAGGGATATCCCTAGTGATTTTTTGTTGTGCGCCGGGTAGGATTCGAACCTACGTAGCCCGAAGGCGATTGATTTACAGTCAATTGCGATTGACCACTCCGCCACCGACGCATTCCCTACAAAATAACACAAAATATATTTTTTTGCATCTCCATATCAAACCCCTGATGTTTGACGTTTACATATATCAGCCATGGCGTATATGTGTTTTGTAGGAGTTCAACATTAAAAGACTTTTGTTTGACAAAGCCGTTTAGACTTGATATATTAGTTTCAAATCTGTAAAATTGTCAAACTTTAATTTAGGAGAAATACAATGAAATATATATTATTGTTTTTGAATGGTATTATTTTGGGCTATGCCTTTTTGGCTAGTCAAATGGACTCAGCATTAAGTAGAGGAGATTTGATAAATAACCCGATATTATATGTAATTTTATTGGGAATTTCTATAGTTTTTTTATTTTCTCTGAATGGGGGATTTGAGATTAAACCAACAGGAACTGTTATTATAGGTTTCCTCTCAGCAATACTCTTGGTATTATTTTTGTTTGGAGAATTTCCTATTTTCAACAAAGATAAAATTCCTCATATAGTGGTATCTGTTATTACGGGCCTTTATATCCTTCTAAAATCCTTAGTGATTTTAGTGAAAGGTATAATTTCGGAAAGGAGGAGAATTAAACTCCTCTACAAGAATAATTTTTCTGTGTAGTCAAACCGCCTTTTGCAGACGAAAAAACCGTCTTTGCAGGAGACGGTTTTTTCTTTATCATTTCACAAGAATATGTTATTATATAAAAAAGCCTGACGGCTTTTTTATTATGGATTTCATTAGAAATTATTTATGGAAATTAGGAACATAGCAATCATCGCCCATGTGGACCACGGCAAAACGACCCTGACGGACGCTTTGATGAAACAAAACGGTGGGTTGCAGGATGAAAATATATCAATGGATTCTAACGTTCTGGAAAAAGAACGAGGTATTACTATTTACTCAAAAAATACTTCTATAACTTATAAAGGTACAAAAATAAATATTGTGGATACTCCAGGGCATGCGGATTTCGGCTCGGAGGTGGAGCGCGTTCTTCGCGCTGTTGACTCGGTTTTATTGTTAGTTGACAGCGTGGAAGGACCAATGCCTCAGACTAGATTTGTTCTTAAAAAGTCTCTTGAACTTGGCATTAAGCCAATAGTGGTGATAAATAAAATTGACAAGCCAGCATCGGATCCACACCGAGTACACGAAGAAGTTTTAGAGTTATTTTTTGAACTTGGAGCAAACGATGAACAAGCAGACTTTCAGACTGTTTATGCTATGGGGCGCGAGGGTAAAGCATATAAAAATTTAGGAGATGATTCTTCTGATCTTTCTCCGCTACTAGATGTGATTTTAGAGAATGTTTTACCTGCTTCTCTAAATGAAGATAAGAAAATGTCTGCCCAAGTCTTTAACTTGGGTTATGACAATTTTTTGGGCCGTTTAGCTGTTGCTCGGATTTATTCAGGCAAGATGTTTTCTCCCAGTCAGGTTTTTATAAAAAATGAAAAAGGGAGCAGGGCTGGAAAAATAACAAAACTTTTTACTTTTGATGGAATAAATAGAAAAGAAGTTGCTGAAGTATCGTCTGGAGATATAGTGCTTTTAGCTGGGATACCAGACATTTATATCGGAGAAACTATCTGTGAAGATGAGAGTGTAGAGCAGTTACCTCATATAGCGATAGATGAGCCTACGCTTTCCCTCAACTTTTTGGTCAACGATTCGCCTTTTGCAGGCAGGGAAGGTAAGTTTGTCACCTCAAGGCAACTAAAAGAGAGATTAGAAAAAGAGCTTGAAATAAATGTGGGACTTCGTGTGGAGTTTTCCCCGATGCTTGCGGTTAGGGTCCCAACACAAAATTTTTTGGCGTCGGGGTTTAAAGTTTACGGGAGAGGAGAACTTCATATTGCCATACTGCTTGAGAATATGCGAAGGGAAGGATTTGAGATGCAAGTATCTGAACCAGAAGTAATTATAAAGGAAGAAAACAGCATAAAAACGGAACCTTATGAGGAGTTGGTGATAGATGTGCCGATGGAATACTCGGGTACTGTGATAGAAAAAATAGGCAAGCGAAAGGGTATCATAAAAAATATGTTGGAAAAACAAAACATTGCCAGAATTGTTTTTGATATACCGACGCGGGGACTCTTGGGTTACCGAAGCGAGTTTATAATAGATACCAAAGGAGAAGGCATAATGTCTTCACGAGTGACAGATTTTGGGGAATACGCAGGAGAAATAAAAAAACGAGAATACGGCTCTATGGTTTCTATGGTTTCCGGCAAGGCAGTAGCTTTCTCTATTGCAAATTTGCAAGAACGTGGTATAATGTATATTGAGCATGGGACAGAGGTATATGAGGGAATGGTAATCGGTAATGTCTTAAAGGGGGGAGATATGTCGGTAAATCCGACAAAAGGAAAACAGCTTACCAATATGAGAGCATCAGGTACCGATGAAGCATTATCATTAAGCCCTCCTTTTGTTTTGAATATAGAGCGCGGCCTGGAAGTGATGAGTGAAGATGAATATCTGGAAATTACTCCGAAGTCGGTAAGAATCCGCAAAAAATATTTAACCGAGCTTGATAGGGTTAAGATGCAAAGGAATAAGAAAGTTAGTTTGCCTTAATTTTGATGAAATGCTTGACACCAGCTTGGCAAGGTGTATAATATAAAACATAGGATTTAACACTTTATCGTTCGGGAATTTTTTTACAAATATATGCCAACAATATCTTTTAAGCCAAAGCAAGTTACCAAAAAAATAACCTCTCATCTCCAAGATCGCACTCGCGATGTGGTGATGAATCGTTTTGGCTTGACGGCAGAAGCAAAAAGAAAAACTCTTGAAGAAATCGGCAAGAAATATAGTATTACCAGGGAACGTGTTCGCCAGATTGAGAATGCGGCTTTGGCCTTGATCAAAAAATCAGAGAACTTCAAGGCGGAACAGGCAATTTTTGAAGAACTTAAGCAGTTGATCCATTCTTTAGGGTCAATTGTTTCCGAGCATGATCTTTTGTCTCATATTTCAAAGGATAAAAATACCCAAAACCATATTAATTTTTATTTAACCCTCGGTGATTTTTTCAAGAAGCACCATGAAGATGACCACTTTAAAACTCGCTGGAGTGTGGATGATGAATTAGCAGATAAAGTGCATGATTCTCTTAAAAAACTTTACGAAAGCCTGAGCGACGAAGATTTGGTATCTGAAACAAAGATGATCAAAAAATTTTTTGATCATATGAAAGACATTGCCGAGCAGTATAAAAACGAGGAAATAGCCAAAAGGTGGCTGAACATATCTAAAACTCTTTCCAAGAATCCATTTGGTGAATGGGGCAGATCAAGCTCTCCGAACGTGCATACCCGCGGGGTGAAGGATTACGCCTTTTTAGTGATGAGAAAACACGGTTCACCTATGCATTTCAGGGAAGTAGCGGATTCTATTTCCAAGACTTTCAACCGAAAAACGCATTACGCTACTTGTCACAACGAATTGATAAAAGACCCCAGGTTTGTTCTGGTCGGCCGCGGACTTTATGCTTTGGCCGAATGGGGATATAAGACTGGAATTGCCAGAGAAGTGATACGGGACATTTTAAAAAGAGAAGGCCCGCTTTCCAAGGATGATGTGGTGGAAAGAGTGATGAAAGAAAGATATTTCAAAAAAAATACTATTTTAGTGAATTTAGCAAATACCAAATATTTTAAAAAAGACAAAAATGGGCTTTATACTTTGGCTAATATAACCGCCTAGATCCCCTTTGTCAGGGGGATTTTTATTTCGCCTCCCCTGACAAGGGGAGGTTGGGAGGGGTTGTATTTTGTGCTTTATTTATTTTACTTTTTATACTAAAATATAGGCAATGGATAAATTCGCATCGGCAGTAAAAGAATTCTGGCTTTTGCTTTTAGTCGTGATTCTCGGCTATTTTGTTTTAAAATTTGATGTAGCGGCTTTTTGGGTCTACAAAATATTTTTAGGGCTTTTGCCTTTGGCGGGCACCATCGCGCTTGCCTATCTCGCTCACTTTTTTTGGCTTCATTATGTACAGCATAATTTTATTGCCGGCATTACTTGGGTTTTACTTGAAATAGTTCCCCCCAGAGATGTTCTCAGGTCTCCTAAGGCTATGGAGCTTTTTATGACCAACGCTCTGTATCATATGAGCCGGAAAAGCGGGCTGGAAACTTACTGGCAGGGGGCGGTTTGGTTTTGGTTTTCTCTTGAGATAGTGTCTATTGACGGGCAAGTTCACTTTTTCATACGTACTCCTTCGCGCGTTAAGACGTTGATAGAAACCCAAATGTACGCCCAGTTTCCCCAGGCGCAGGTAAAAGAAGTGGAAGATTACACTT
>CAYZGS010000004.1:0-11641 GCA_964478145.1 uncultured Candidatus Saccharibacteria bacterium
CAGAATATTTATTTAGCATATCAATAGATGCTTTACCAAAACGTACTGCTTTTGTTTTTTTACCTGCTTTCTGATAGAGAACGGCAAGCGCAAAGCCGTATTCTGCTGCTTCACGCGGGTCAGTATTTTTGAGCGAATTAAATTTTTGATAAAGAGTCTTATAATTCCTGCGTTTCATGATTCCTCCCTTGGGATAAATTATATGAACAATAAATGAATTAGTTAGTTGGCCCCCTACGAAAGAATTTCGTCAGGTTTAAACCAGTTAGAAATTTCCTGTTCTGCCTCTGCTTGAGTGCTTGAAGCATGCACAAGATTTTCACAAGCAATTTTTAATGTGTTTGCCAGGTCAGACGCATTCACACTAAAGTCGCCGCGAATAGTCCCGGGCATTGCCTTATTTGGCAGTGTATATCCCACAAACTTTCTCACGGTATCAATTACGTGAACTCCTTGGAGTACTAAAACCATTATCGATCCAGATAATAGGTAGTTATAGTTCCATTCCTTAATTCTTAACCCAATTTTAAATGGGTCATCTGTACCAAAAATATCAACTGGATTAAAATCATACTCCTTAGAGGCTTCCAAAGTATGATGGCCCATACCACATACCCAATCTTCAGATTTTGGGAAATGACCATCCAATTGCTCCCTAGTTGCGAGAACCAGCTTACAAGACACAATTTTTAACCCTGCCCGTTCGAATCTTTCTAAAATGACACCAATTAAACCTCTTTTCACGGCATCAGGCTTAATTAGTACCAGTGTGCGTTCGTCAAGCATCCTTTTTAGACGCTCTTTTTTCATTATTCCTCCTATTTTTTAATGTGCAATCTTGATAACCCTAAGGGGTTCCAATTTAAGGAGAAATATAACACATTTTTTTATTTTCTACAAGAGTTAATTAATTTTTTATAATTTAAGACTAAATATTAAAAACCCTTCTGGCGTTCGCCACTATGGCTTCCGCCACCTCCCCCTCGGACAGATTTTTTATCAAAGCTATTTTTTTCACCACTTCACGCACGTAAGAAGGCTCGTTGCGTTTCCCGCGATACGGAACCGGCGCCACGTAGGGCGCATCCGTCTCAGACATAATCATATTAAGTGGAATATTTTTTATGATTTCATCGTAATCGCCGGTAAACGTGACAACTCCGGTAAATGACAAAGTAAAATCATATTCTAAAAATGTTTCGGCTTCTTCCGCACTCCCCGCGAAAAAGTGCACATTTCCTTTCACTCCAGGATATTTCTTTAAGATTTCCAAAACATCGGCGTATGCGTTGACATTTTTATTTTTTGGATTATTGCGAATATGAAGCATCAGTGGTTTTTTAAAATCATTCGCCAGTTCCACTTGTTCTATAAACGCCTTTTTCTGCTTCGCGATTGAAGCCGGTTCCAGATGAAAATAGTCAAGTCCGCATTCCCCTATAGCCACTACTTTTGGATCTTTCAAGAGTTCTCTATAAATTTTTTTATCAAAAATCTCTCCGCGAGAAGTGAATTCTTTTCCGCCTTCGCCTAACTCCTTTTCATCGTGAAATGATTTGTCTGTATGTATTGGATGCAAACCTACAATGGCATACACACCCTCTTTATATTGATGCGCTAATTCAATTGCCGACCTAGAGGTATCTACCTGGGTACCGACATTTATAATCCAAGTGTTATTATCCAAAGCGCGGCGAATAACCGCATCTCGGTCTTCGTCAAATGCCTTGAAATTGACGTGAGTATGTATGTCTATGTATTTAGGAATCATTATTTATTCTCTTCTTAAAAACAAAGGCTTCTCCGGTTTTTTGTTTTCCCTAATTAACTTTTTTAATTTTTCATTTGTCTCGGGCATGATGGAATTTAACATTCTGGCAATTTGGTATAGATGTATTACCATATCGGAAATCAATTCTTTACCCTTTTTTTTGTCGGCTTTTATAACTTCAAACGGTTTAGTATCTTGAATACATCTATCAAGTTGTCCAATTTTATCCCAAATCATGTCCGATGCTTTTTTAATATCAAAAGTGCCAAGGGCATTTAAAAACTCTTTTGGGATTAAACCATCCGGAATTTCCGGACATTTTTCCAGATATTTTTCGGAAAGAGTCAAAATCCTTGACGCCAAATTCCCCAACCCGTTGGCTAATCCCGAATTATAGGCTTCTTTGAAACGCTCCAGGGTAAACGGACTGTCTTCAAAATTGCTTACCTCCCTCAAAAGAAAATATCGCAAAGCGTCGGTCCCATATTCATTTACAATATCCCTCGGATCAAGAACATTGCCCAGTGTTTTGGACATTTTAATTCCCCCCTCGCCGGTAATGAAACCATTCACCACAATTCTGTGTGAATTAGGCAGATTCGCCGCCATCAACATTGCCTGCCACATGGCCGACTGGAAACGATTATTATCCTTGCCGCAATATTGCATGGGGGTTCCATCTATCCAGTATTTTTTAAAATTTTTCTGGTCGCCCGGCCAGCCCAAAGTGGAAATATAATTTATCAAGGCATCAAACCAAACATACATCACATGCTCGCTATCGCCGGGCACGGGCACACCCCACGGCATTTTTGATTTAAGGCGTGAGATGGAAAAATCTTGCAGACCGTTAGCCACAAATTTTTTCATTTCGTTAAAGCGAAACTCCGGTACCACAAAATCTTCGTGCTGTTCATAAAAACCAAGCAATTTTTCCTGAAAAGCAGAATACTTAAAAAAATAATTCTCTTCGCTGATGACTGAAACCTTTGTTCCCGGATGATCTCGGCATTCATTATTTTCCAATTCAGAATCAGTTTTTTCGCTTTCACATCCGACGCAATATTTCGTCCTATAATTTTTTTTGTAAATATAACCGTTATTTTGAACCCGTTTCCAAAATTCTTGGGCGGCTTCTTGGTGGTGCCGGTCGGTAGTGCGAATAAAGTGAACATCTTCGCTTGTGCCAAACATTTTTAATTGTTCCTTAAAAGTTTTAAATCCTTTATCAACAAAATCCTGCGTTTTCATTCCGCTTTCCTTGGCTTTCTGATACACCTTGGCGCCATGTTCATCGGTGCCTGTATTAAAATATACATCATACCCGATAAGCTTTTTATAACGAGCAATGGCATCCGCCCGCGCAAACTCAAGGGCATGCCCCATGTGTAGGGGCGCGTTCACATAAGGCAAGGTTGTTGTAATATAAAAACTATTTTTTTTCATGGCGGTTTTTAACGCGGTTCATCTTTTACTTTGGATAGAGTTTTCTTTTTTTCAAGATCACCCATCAACTCCATGATGAAAACAGCCACAGGAATGGCAAGCACCAATCCCCAGAATCCGCCTAATTCAAAACCTATCAGGGCGGAAAGGATAACCACAAGCGGAGAAAGACCGACTACACTTTTTATAACAAGAGGAGAAAAAAGAAAAACTTCAAACTGGTGAATTATTACATAGGCTCCAGCCACCATCAAAGCGGTGGAAATCCCTCCGGAAAGATAGGAGAAAGAAATAGCCGGGATAAGCGCCACCAAAATTCCATAAGGAACGAGTTCCATCACTCCCGCGATTAAAGCCAGAAGAAGAGCATACTGAATTCCCAAAAGAGAAAGAACCAAATAAGTCAAAACGGCCACAATGATGCCCAAAAGCATTTGCCCTTTCATCCACAAAGCTATCTTGCGGCGAGAACGCCCCCATAAATCCACAGCATATTCCTCCTGTCCCACGGGTAAAATAATTCTTAGAAAGTTTTCTATGCCTCTTTCCTGAATTGAGAGATAAAAAGAAATAAGGACGATAAGAATAACATTAAAAATACTGCCGAAGGCTACAGAAAGCACTTGGAAAAAACCCCCGGAGAGATTAGTGATAAAAGCCTGGGAAGTGGAAAGCAAGGAAGTAAGCGATAAGCTATGCGAAAGATTATTTACAATATCCTTGGCTCCCGAAAATGCTTCATTTCTAAAATAATTCAAAATGGAAGAATCCGGTATGTAAGAAGACAAGAAAACGGAAAAATTATAAACTTCAGTCATCAGAAGCGGAGCAAAAAGGTAAAAGAGCAGAGCCAGAAGAAGAATTGAGGTCACATACAAAAGAACCACCCCGAGAACCCGATTAACTTTTATTTTTTGAAAATAAGGCATAGCCGACTCAACAAAAGAGGCTATGATGATAGCGGTCAGAATCACCAGAAGCAAATCCCGTAAAAACCAAAGCAAGAAAAATCCGAGAGCCACCAGAAAAAACCGAATGATGGTGCCGGTATTCAAGGAAATGAAAGTAACGTTATTTTTTTCGGACATATCAGTATAATAACACAAAAAACACCCCTCCCCCAACCCTTCCCCCTAATAAGGAAAGAAGCTAAGGGGTAATAAGGTCATTTAAAACCTAAGCACTTTCAAGAATCTAGATTTTCCCCGAAGGGGCCCGATCAGCGCCAGATTAAGCCTGTTATTTTTAAAAATCAGGTTAGCTAAAGACTTGACCTGAACGGCTGTTACTTTTCTCACTGCATTCGCTTTTTCTCCAGAACTTTCAATTTTCTTCT
This sequence comes from uncultured Candidatus Saccharibacteria bacterium, assembly GCA_964478145.1. GTDB lineage: Bacteria > Patescibacteriota > Minisyncoccia > Phycocordibacterales > UBA9973 > UBA9973. Next base: position 4,554 of record CAYZGS010000004.1, read on the forward strand.
TTAACAATTCTTGTCCTCCATAAAAATTCGCAATGTCATCGCTTGATTCAAGAGAAAGTTTCATATTGCCTATTAAGTACTCTTTTGTTTTATTCAATTCATCCTTGGAAACCTTTTCTTTTTTCAGTTTCCGGCATTCTTCCAGCACCGCTTCAATCACTTCATAAATTCTTTTGTTGTCCACCCCGGCAGAAATTTGCAAAAATCCATGGTCGGTATAAGCGTCATTGTAAGCCCGCACGTAATAGCCTACGCCCATTTCCTCCCGCAACTTTTGGAAAAGCCGCGAACTCATTCCTCCGCCTAAAATTCCGGCCAAAACGGAAAGGGCGGCATTTTTTTTGCTGAACAAATCACAGGTGCGTACCGCCAGGACAAAATGAGTCTGGTCAGTTTTTTTAAAATTGACCAATACTTCAGGTTTCGTCTGAACTTCTCTTGTTTTCAATTTTCTCGCCTTGAGACCGCGCGGAATTTTGCCGAAAATTTTATCCACTTCTTTCAGGGTTTCTCTTTCTTCCACTTGTCCGGCCACTATTATCACGGTAGCCTCCGGCAAATAATGCGCTTTTTTATATTTTACAAAATCGCCTTGCTTCATATTCAGGATATTCTTTTTTTCGCCGGCAATATTCCACCCCGCCGGCTGATCGCCATAAAGAAGCCGCATTATCAAATCCTGCACATGGCGGCTAGGCATATCCTCATACATATTTATTTCTTCAATAATCACCCCTTTTTCTTTTTGCATCTCCGCTTCTGGAAAAGTGGAATTCAAATAAATATCTGAGACTATGTCAAAAATTTGCCTGAAATGCTTGGCATCGGACTTGGCGTAATATCCCGTGTATTCCTGCGCGGTAAAAGCGTTATATTGAGAGCCGAGAGTGTCTAGCTCTTTTGAGATATCTATTGCTTTCGGCCTCTTAATGGTGCCTTTGAAACACATATGCTCCAAAAAATGAGACAGTCCGTTGATTTTTTTTGTTTCATATTTAGAACCTGCTTCCACGAGCACGAGTACAGTCACCGTCGGGTTGTCTTTCATTGGAACGGTTATCAAGCACAGACCATTTGGTAAAATTTTTTTTGAGAATTTCATTATTAAATATATTATTTATAAATACTATGAGTACCTATTGAATGAAAATAAACTACTTCATTTTTATCAAATTCAAAAATAACCCTATTAGAGTAAGAAATAGAAAAAGCATAACAATTTTTTAGTTTTCCACCAAGTTTATGAGTTTTTAATTTCATGTCAAAAGGGTTTTTCTTAAAGATTAATTCTTTTTTTACCGCCTCTTTTTTAATTTCCAATGGAAGTTTTTTAAAAAGACGAATAAATTCAGCAGTATAGATAATCTGCATAAAATTACATCAAATCTTTAAGGGAACGTAATTTTTTAAATTTTCCTTCAGCAACATCTTTTCTACTTCTCATGACAGACTGATATAGTTGCTCTTCTTCCAATGCGCGCACCGCATCACGAAAAAACTCGCTTACAGAAGCATAATTACCTTGTTTAACTGCCAAATCCACATTTTTCTTAAATGAAACTGGCATTGAAATGTTTAATGTTGTTCTCATATTTCAAGTGTAGCAAATTGTGCTACAGGGTGTCAAGTGAACTCATCCCCTTTCGTAAGAATCGTTCTTGTGAGTATTTATAAAATAAATAAATAAATTCCGATTTCTGCCTAAAACAAAAAACCCCTTATTTTAAGGGGTTTTTACTGGATTTTTTCTTTTATGTAGTTTTTTAGGTTCTTCACCTTTATACGCTCTTGCTCTCCGGTGTCACGGTCGCGGACGGTAACGGTATCGTCGGTCAAAGTGTCAAAATCCACCACTATGCAAAATGGCGTGCCGATTTCATCTTGCCGGCGATAACGTTTGCCGATGTTGCCATTGTCATCCCAAATCACCCGGCCGAATTCCGCTTTAAGCGGGACGAACACTTTCATATTGGCATATTCCACCAGTTCCGACTTGTTTTTCAAGAGAGGCGAAACAGCGCAAATGACCGGCGCGATATTAGGTTTAAACTTTAAATAGGCCCTCGTTTCTCCATTCTTTTCGTCTTCAAAATAAGTGGAGAGCAGAAGCGCCAGCACCGCCCGGTCAACGCCAAAAGTCGGTTCTATCACATGCGGGATTATTTTCTCCGCGCTCTCCTCGTCAGTATAATCAAGTTGGTGATTTTTTAAATCAAAATCAGTTCTATAAGCCAAACCAAAAAGTTCCTTCCTGCCAAAAGGATAATCAAATTCAAAATCCATCGTTCTTTTGGAATAGTGAGCGCGATCTGCATCCGACACTTCAAGCTCGTAAACTTTTCCCATATTTATTCCTATCTCTTCCGTCCATTCAAGTATTTCTCCTCTCCAATACTCAAAATATTTCTCCCAATCTTCCTTTTTTACAAAATATTCTATCTCCATCTGCTCAAACTCTCTCTGGCGAAAAAGAAAATCACGGGGGGCTATCTCATTGCGAAAGGCCTTGCCGACTTGGGCCATGCCGAAAGGAAGTTTTGGATGAAAGGCGTCTACTATATTCTTGAAATTAACGAACATACCTTGAGCTGTTTCAGGACGCAAGTAAGAAATCGCAACTTCCTCTTTTTTCGCTCCAACCTGTATTTTGAGCATAGTATTAAACTTCTTGCCGTCCAGCGAGTCCGCAAAATTAGCCACGTGTCCAGCTGCTTCCCATACTTTGCCATTCATCAGGATAGCCGTGTCAAGACCATACATATCTTTGCGGGAATCCACAAATCTTTTCCACCAATTTTGCTTTATGTTGTTTTTCAAAGCCACTCCAAAGTGCCCCCAGTCATAAGTTCCCGCCAATCCGCCATAAATTTCCGAGCCCTGAAAGACAAAACCGCGTCTTTTGCAAAGCGAGACTATTTTCCCCATTAGTTCATCAGCATCTTTTGGTTCGCTGTCAGTCATATATACTATATTAGCAGATACCTCAAAAATATTAAACAAATACAAAATTCGGCTTTACTGAACAACCCTGCTCTCAGTGAGCAGAAAATCAGGATCATTCACAAGCCTAGTGTTAAGCGAAGTTTTGTTCACTACTATATCCACGCCGGCAAAATTGTCATGGCCATTTAAAGTCGCATCATTAATGATAATCGGAGTTGTGCCAACTTGAGAAGATGAGGGAAGAAGTTCTACCTGAAAAGAAACTTCCCGTCCCGATTCAGTGATGCCGGTGCCCTTGGGAATTCCCCCGATATTCCAGATTATTTCTCCGGTAGAAGTATTATAAGTCAAGTCTTCAGTAAGCGGATAGATCGGACCTGAAAACTTTACCCAGGAAGGAAGGGTGGAACGCACCCGGGCTTTTGAAATGCTATTGGCGGTATTGGAAAGAGACCAGGTGATGGTGTAAGTTGTTTTTTGTTCAGCCTTCGGAGGTATCGGTCCACTGTTGGCAAAAGGACCCGAATAGTAAAGCGCCTTGGTTGCTAATCCAACATCCGAGATAATTCTTATAATCTTAGATTCTGAGTCTTTCAATTCTGTTGCTGTGTTGGTGCCTTGTGCTTGCCGGCCGGTAATGGAAATATTTATGCTGATAGAGGGTTCGGATAAAATCCCGTTAGCGGCGGAAAAAAGTTGCAAGGGAGACACCGAAAAAGATACAACTCCAGTATCACCCGGATTTACTTCAGCCAATTCACGACTGGAATTTTTATCCCATACTATTAAATCTTGGGAAGAATCATAGAAACCTTGTTGAGCGTATATTGTTTTGCGATCTACCGCATTGCCTGTAATCTTTGCGCTAATTTTCAAATCATTTATTTTTGTTTCCAGATTATTTGCCCATTCTATCTGCCCTTGAATCGGAGTTTTGGCATCTACGGCGTATTCTCTTTGATACACGCCATTCACCACAAGTCTCGCTTCAACTGAAGATTTTTTTACCATCACGGTGTACCCAAGCGAATTAAAAACAACTCCTATCAAGGATTTATCCGTTTCGGATTGTACCCCGCTTGACACATGAAATATTTTTTCTTCTCCGTCAAAGACATCAAGCATCTTGCCAAGAATGGAAATATCGCGCGATGTACCAGGGGACAAATCCCCTAAATTCCAAATATTATTGTCAGCGAATGGCATCGGCTTGGCGGAAACAAATTGAAATCCGATGGGATAATCAACTTTCAGCAGAACTTTGGAAACAGGTTTAACGGCGTTTAAGGTAGCTTTCACGTCAAGATTGATATCCTGATTAGGGCTTATTTCAGCGGGCGCGTTAATGGAAAGATCTATCGGTGTAGAAGTTATAGAAACTCCAAAAAGTTTGTCTTTCACAAAAATAGCATTTGACCCCTCTACCCTGTATTCAAGAGAAATTTTTATCTGACGAATACTTCCCTGTTCTCCAAAAAGGACTATTTTTATATTTTCGTTGCGCACTCCTCCGGCAGGAATGGTTCCCAGCGATTCACGAAAGCGCTCGTTGTCCTGTGGCAAATCATCCGACGAACTTTTGGGATATTCTATAACTAGATCGGCCAGTTCAAGAGGAGAACTATTTCTATTTACTATTCCCACTTGCAAAGGATATTCTTCCCCGCCGGCAGTGAAAGCGTTGCTGAGCACCGATATATCAATATTATTATTGGAAACATTATTTCCTTTGTAAAAAAACACATAAGAAGCGTAGGCCAGAGCCAAAATGAAAAAGACTAAGGAAAACATAAAAAATTTCTTAAACATGGAAGTTTTCATAAAAAATTTTTCCTCAAAGTCTGGCCCAACATCTTTTTTCTCTTTCCAAGAATCCATAACATCCTTCCTCTTTAAGGGTGTAAAGCTGTTGCTCTGTTCCGTTTTCGTACGATAACTTTTATTGAAGAGTTTCGTTTTTAAATCTTCAATTCTATGCAGCTTGTTCTCGCTATTAGATGACATTTTTATATTATACTAAACAGGCGATAATTCCGCTACGACGAAGCTACAAAATCCTTCCGGGATTGTTTCTGGAAAACATATCGTTAATTTATAAATGCGTTTCCTTGAGCGCTTTGTTGATTTGAGAAAGTATCTTTTTCTTGCTTTCCGAGGCTTTAAACACCAGGTCCTCTTCAAAAGGCGACTTGATAAAATTTTCCAACACCTCGTTGCTTCCTATATACCCCAAATTATCAAGTATGCGCAGAACAATAATCATCTCAATATTGCGCAATTCGCTTTTGGCATCAGATTTTTCCAGAACAGACAACCCGTTTATCAAATCGACGAACAAAGGCTTATTCGGGTCTTCTCCAGCGAGTAAGCGTTTTAATAATTTTGAGATATTCACAAACGTCTTCAATGTCTCAGGCTGGGATAACTTTTCAAGTTTGCCTGTCTTAGAAGCGCTAGTGATTCTCCAAAAATCTTTTCCTTTCACTAAATCAATTTTGACATAAGAAAAATCTTGCAACACAAAACGCAGTTTGGAAGACATTTTGCGCACACCTTGGGCACTGGCATAAAGCATCCCCAAATCGCGGGTAAAAATAGAATAGTATTTCCCCGTCTCCCCAAAATTCTTACTGCCTAATATTATGCCCTCTGTATGATATATGTGATGCATTTATAGTTCCATTATATAACAAAATTTTTCAACTCTAAAATTATAGATTTAACAGACTCATCATTTATATCTTCCGGTTTAATTTTGCATCTGGCGAAGATTTGCTTTTCTATTTTCCTGCCGCATTCAACCAGTTTTTGACGTTTTTCTTTTTCAAAAAAATTTATATGTTTTTTATAGCGATTATTTGCTTCATTCATTCGTTCTTCATATGACAATATTCCATAAGGACCAGCTCTGAAATCTGAATACTTAATTATTTTAGCAATTAAATCATTCCCTTCGGCAATATCGCACGTAAATGAAAATCGGTTCCTGTCCGCTAATTGAACTATATGTGCATTCATACCGATCTCTTTTATAATTTGCGCAGTGACTTCATGCTCATTATTTCCGTATTTTTTTATGTATTCATTCTTAACCTCTTGCCAATAAGTGAGATCTTTCTCTCCCCAAAAATCAGGAGGGAAAACACCAAATTCTGCCTTAATGATATTCCCCATATCGTGCAAGAGACAAACGGTGATTATCTGTTCTTTTTCAACGGGTTCATCCAGGTTGTCGCAAATAATAGACGCCACGGCCGCTACCCGGAGCATATGCTCCTGCAAATTCGGCATTATTTTATATTTTTCATAAATTTCTATAATATTCTCTTTCATTTATAAATAATATCATAAAAGACACCCAAATAACAAACACGTTGCAAAAAATACGCGGTAGCGCTAAAATTACAACTATGTATAAAACGAATCAAACAAAAGTAAAAAAACAAAAAAGTTTTTCGTTGGTCAAAAAGATTCTCACCGCTTTACAGTGTGGAAAACCAATAAATTTTATTATGAAACCACAGACAAAAGGAAAGGGATTTGTAAAGAAGATAAACTGGCAAAAATTACGAGAAGAAAAAATAGATGAAGGCTATCTTAAAAATCAAATCTATCACCTTCGCAGAAAAAAACTTATTGAATTTAAAGAAATAGGAAATATAACAAAAATTGTATTATCCGAGCAAGGTAAAAAATATGTTTTAAAATATGATTATGGCAATTTAAAAATCCACAAATATAAGTTTTGGGATAGAAAATGGCGATTAGTAATGTTTGAAATACCCGAAAATAAAAAAAGAGCAAGAGACGCAATGCGAGAAAAAATTAAAGAACTTGGGTTGGTAAAATTCAATGACAGTGTTTGGATTTACCCTTATAGTTGCCGTAGAGAAATTGATTTTGTGGCTGAATTTTGGCAAATAGGCAAATATGTGAACTATGCAAAAGTGGTATCAATAACAAACCAACATTATCTTAAAAAAGTATTTAAACTTCAGTAAGTGTTAATCAGTTGTAAAATATACGCGGTAGCGCTAAAATTACAACTATGGTAATTACTTCCCATCTACTTTAATCACTTCGGTTTTTTATTTTCGTACTCTATATCTTATCAATCTTTACTTTAAGCATCAGCTCGCCCATTT
>CAYZGS010000005.1:0-5695 GCA_964478145.1 uncultured Candidatus Saccharibacteria bacterium
CCAAGCCGAATTGCAGTATTTCATTTTTGGCTATATCTCCAAAAAATTTTCCCGTGTCTTGAATAAAAGCCGGACTGCCGTCAAAACCGCTGTTTATCCAGTTCACTGTGCTGACCGTTAATTTTTGCAAAAGCATTTTAATAATCAATCGCCCGATGCTTTGGATGCAGGTGGAGTTTTCTCTGATGGAAGCAGTGCTGGCTTCTATTTTTTCGGTTTTTTCTCTTGTTTCCAGGATTGCTTTTCCTTCCGCCGTGCCGGATATATTAACATTGACAGAATCAAATTTACTAGCCGCTGAATTGACTATATCCCCTAATGGCTTAGCCTCGTCCGCCAAATTTGCTGAATTGAATAAATCTTCGCCCCCGCTAAACAAACTGCTTATTCCACTACCGATCACGTTCTTGCACTGAGGCAAAGTGAGTATCATTGGCGCCAGCCCGCTCACATACCCGCTTATGCTTTGGGCTTTCACTTCCTTGGGGAAAGCGTGGAACGGTACTAGCACAATGCTTAAAACAAGCAGTGAAGAAATTGTTGAGTTATAAAAATATTTTTTCTGCATCTGTTTAAAATTGTATCATTGTTTTAGCACTGCTTCTAAGTCCGTTACCGCTTTGATTAATTCATCACTATACTTTTGATATTGGGAAAGTCCGGAGAGGCCGACCACCGGATCATTTATCACTTTTCCCATATTAAGCACGCTAATTCCGGTGTTATTGGAACTGTTGGCGATTTGCAGATGATACTGGACAAGATTGCTAGGAACCTCTATTTCTATCACCTCTTTTGCGAAATTTTGATAGGCAGCGGCGATGGTGTTCAATTTATTATATTGTTCCAGGCTGATTTTTGTTGAATCGGCTGAATAGGAAACGAGCCCGCTGCTCATAATATCCAATTCGTCCCCTATGCCTTCGGTTGATTGGTAATTTTTAAATAAATTTTTCATAGTTTCGTAGTATCCTTCTTTTGAAGCCGTGTCATTTTGGGAGCTTATTTTTATATCTTTTTCCGAATAGCGGTCAATTAAATTCGGGTTCACTATATTTTGCCCGAGAGAATTAGAAAAACTATTGATGGTATTAGCATCCACTTGTCCAGAAGATTTCAAAGCGGTAAAGCTGGTGAAAAATTCTCTGGCGAATTTGTCGGTTTCCGTCAATTTTTTTTCATCTATGCTTATGTTTTGTTCTATTTTCAGTTCCTTTTTCCTATTTTCTATATAAGTGGCGTCTGGCGTGTCGTTGAAAGTTATTTTTTTATTTTTATCCGTGCCCCATAGAGTCTCTTCCCAATCGGCTACTTTGTCGCCATCGCTGTCGTTCTGGATTAAATCCAAAATTGTCTGGTTCTGTATTTTCAAAGCAGAGCCGTTTTTTTCTTTAGTAGCGGAGAAATTTTCATTTTTTGAAGACATAAAAAAGATCATAAAAATAGCTATTGCCAAAACGACGGCAATACTGGCTATTAGCGTGAATTTTTTGCTCGGCAGATATTTTAAATATTTTTCATTATTAAAATTCATTGTTTTTCTTTTTGTATTTGTGTTTGCTTTATAACTTTATAAACTTTCTACTTTACGAACTTTATACTAATATGCTCCCCTTGCCCCTCCCGGAGATGCTGGACCACCTGGCACGGCACTGGCTCTGTCTCTACCTTTTGCGGCACTGGCTCCTCCGCTTGAAGTTCCAAAGAGAGTGATGGTGTCTAAATTGACTACCACAGTAACTGGTGGGATTCCCTTAAAAATACAAGTTATTGGTGTTTTTGTGCTGTATTTGCCAAGAATAAGTTGTCCCACTGATGGCGTTGTTCTAGTTTTTGATGTTATGAAAGTCGGTATGAAATAACTGGCCGGAGTGCCGGCAGGTGAACCGATCGGTATGATTGAAATTGTGCTGCCGACTACAATGCACTCAAAGTTAACCCCTTCTAACGCTTCTATTTCTAGCGCTTTCGTGTTGATTATTCTTCCGCCGAAAAATCCCGCGGAAACGGAAGGGGCACGAGCTGCAGTCGCAGGGACAGCGTCGCTTTTTACTATTTTAGCGCCCGCAAACGCCAAAAAAACTATCAGCAAAACAAGAATGATGCCTTTTCTCATACATGTATTGTATCAGTATTTTTTTATAGACGCCAATTTATTTGTTGATATCTACCCCGTAGTGAATTTTAACGAAGCACTTTAGCGCGCTTGGAACAAATATCGCTAAAATCTACTATCGGGGTCTATGCTTTTGGCGAGATTTACCCAGTCTCTAAGCGTCAGCTCTTCCGCTCTTTTGTTCCCCAACTGGACGGACTGGACGGACGCCTGGCGTCCGTCCAGTGTTTTTAGATATTGTTTCAGATTTGAAGACACCTTTTTTCTCTTATGGGCAAAGCCGGCGCGGACTATTTGCCAAAATTGCCCTTCATTCAGCTTGTTTTCGGTGAAAATTTTTCTGGAAATGTTTTTTATGCTGATTGCCGCCGAATCCACCTTGGGAGCGGGTGAAAAATATCTGGCGGGAACTTTCATAACCGTTTTTGGGGTTCCGTATGCTTTTACCGAGATTGAAAGAATGCTTTCTTTCCCATCCCTGGCCATTATTCTTTTAGCTACTTCATTTTGCACCAAAAGTATCATTCGCTCTGGCTGTCCGCCAGCTGGCGGATTGTTCCCTAAAAATTTTTTCAGTATCGCTCCGGTAATGTTGTATGGTATATTGGCGATAACTTTATAGGCGCTAGGCGCTAGGCCACTGGGCTCTAGCTGAAAGTTAAGAATGTCGTCATTTATCAAAATTAGTTTTCCTCGCCCATTCGTAGCTTTATGCGAAGTGGGGTTTTCTTCAATTTCCTTTTTAAATTTATTTTGTAAAAGCTCAAAAAGATTCCTGTCTTTTTCAACGGCGATTACGCAACCAGCCTTTTCTAATAATTTTTCTGTCAGGGTTCCTTTCCCTGGTCCGATTTCTAAGATGATATCGTTTTGAGAAACCTCTCCGGCCTCCACGATCTTATTGAGCGCTAGTACAGACTTTAAAAAATTTTGTCCTAAAGATTTTTTTGCTTTCATACATAAATTGTTTTTATTCCGCCCTTTTCTCCCTCCTTTTCTAAAATATCACTCGGAATGTCTGAAATAAATTCAGACGGTGTGTTAATTTGCCGTGAACCGAAAATAGTGCGAAAATCTGCAAAGGATAAAAACAACTTTTCTTTGGCGCGAGTAAGGGCCACGTAAAAAAGTCTTCTTTCCTCTTCTTCATCCCTATCTTGGTGTGGCTTGCCCGCCGTAGCTTTAGCGGAGACGGGGAAAAGCCCGTCTTCCAGTCCTACAACAAAAACATTTTTGAATTCAAGTCCTTTTGAAGCGTGTACGGTCATTAATTTGACACTATTTTTTTCCTTTTTTTTCTCCTGATTTATCATAATCCCGTCTTGATCTGAGACCAAAGCTGCATCCTCCAAAAGTTTCTCTATTCCCATTCCGTCCTTTAAATTATCATATTTTAAGGCTAAGGTAGCTAATTCTTTTATGTTTTCCAGTCTTTCCATGTCGTCCTCGTTCCCAGCCAGGAGTTCTGTTTCAATGCCGGATTTTTTCACCGTGAATTTTACTGCATCAGACGCTTTCTCATTTTCTATTTTTTCTTTTATCTCTTCCAGTATTTTGTAGAAATTATCAATTTTTATTTTCGTTTTAACTAGCAACTCTGCCGTATCATTCGCGAAAATCTTGGCGAGAGTAGCCTTGCCCATGCCTCTGGCCGGGAAATTTATTATTCTTTTTATATCAGAAAGACTTTTTGGATTAAGTGCTGCCCGGAGATAGGATAAAGTGTCTTTGATTTCTTTTCTTTCAAAAAATTTAACCCCCAAAACTTGATATGGGATGTCGTATCGCAACATCGCTTCTTCAAACGCGCGAGATTGAAAATTTGCGCGATATAAAATCGCGATGTCAGATGGCGTAGAACAAAGTGCTCTCGAGCGAACCCTTGGTAGGAACGACGGCGACGGACAGAGAAAATTTTCAGCAGAAAATTTTCGTGGTGAGTCCGAGAGCACTTTGCTTGAAGCCTTGTCCAATATCTCCAAAATTTTTGTCGCCACGAAATCCGCTTCATCCGCTTCATCCAGCGCCTCATAGAAACCGATTTTTTCTCCGGTCGGATTTTTAGTGAATAAATTTTTATCCGGCCTATATTTATTTTTTTTGATTATTTTATTGGCCGCTTCCAAGATATTTTTAGTGGACCGATAATTTTCTTCCAGCAGAATTATTTTCGTGTTTGGATAATCTTTTTCAAAATTTAAGATATTTTTTAAATTTGCTCCACGCCAGGAATATATATTCTGATCGGCATCTCCTACCACACAAATATTTTTATTATTTTCAGAAAGTAAACGAGACATTAGATATTGCACTTCGTTTGTATCTTGATATTCGTCAATGTGTATGTATTTCCATTTTTCTTGGTAAATTTTTCTGATATCTTCTCGTTCCCTCAATAATTTGGTCGCTTTTAAAAGCAAATCGTCAAAATCCAGCGAGTTTTCTTTTGCTTTTCTTTCCTCGTATACTTTCCAAACATTAGCGACTAATTCTTGAAATGAATTGCTTATTCTTTCTCTGTATTTTTCCAGAGCCACAAAGTTTCCCTTTTCTATGCTTATAATGGCCCGTATTTTCCCAGGAGAATATTGTTTCGGGTCGTGGCCTAATTCTTTTATAATCTCTTTTATGAAAGTCTTTGATTCATCTTCATCCAAAATAGTAAAATATCTTGTCAGTCCCAGGATTCTGGCATTTTCTTTTATTATGTGAACCCCTAAAGAATGAAAAGTGCTGACAAAAGGGATAGTTTCTTGTCTCATGTCAAAGACGCCCTTTGACAAATTATTTGTGTCAAGGGGCGTCCTTGACATTAACGTTGTAATTCTCTCTTGCATTTCTTTTGCCGCTTTGTTAGTAAAAGTAACGGCCAATATTTTTTCCGGCGCTACTCCGTTTTTTATCAAGTTTAAGATTCTGTGAGCTATTGTCTTGGTTTTTCCCGCCCCTGCCCCGGCCACGATCAAAAGCGGTCCATCCATATGAACCGCTGCTTCTCTTTGCCTCTCATTCAGTCCTTTCAGATGGTCTTCCATCCCGCACGAAACCCTGTCATTATTGTTTCTGACAGAATTTTTTACTTTGATAAACGAATCCCGTTATTTCGTTCGGGATTCATCCATCAAATATAACACAAAATTTATTTTATTTGTTTTAACACTTCTGCTGATTCTTTTCTGAAATTCTCCGATTCTTCGGCTACGATTTGCAAGAAATTAGGAATTTTTTCAAATAAAAAATCTAGAAAAACGTCAGCATCCACCTGGTTATCCACCATTTTTTCATATTCCACCAGCTCCTTTTCGTTTAAAGCTGGAAGGGCTTTTATAAGAACAGATTGGAAGATAATATTGCCGATGCGAGTGATAGCCTCCTCTCGCTTTTCTTCCGGCAGTTTCTCTATCTCAAACAATTCAATAATATTTTTGCGAATCTCTCCTTGCGCTGTTTGTGTGTTTGTATCCATAGTTTTGATTAATTAATAATAATTATAACCTAACTTCCTCTAATTTGCCCATTGAAGCGGCTTTGTATAGAGCTCTCTCTATATATTGCTCGTTTGTTTCTCCTATATTAAGA
>CAYZGS010000005.1:5705-10840 GCA_964478145.1 uncultured Candidatus Saccharibacteria bacterium
TCGAGTTTTGTTATTTCATGGAGTTTATCCACGATTTTATATAAGGGATGGTAAATTCCTCCTACCTCATTTTCTCCCATTCCCATCATTCTATTTGCTTGGTCTTTTAAGGCTAGGTCTATTATCTGTATTTCTTCCCTGTTCTTATTTTCGAAGAGGTTGGAGATAATTTTTAAGCCTTTTTCTATGGACTCCGTTGCTTGTTCCACATTTAGGTTGTAAGTATTTTTAGGTGAATTTACCCAATCTTGGATACTTTCCATCTGGAATGTGTTGTTCTCAACCGGTATCCTTTGATATTTTTCTCCATCCCACTCACTTATGTAATTTTTTGACTCTTTTGTTTCAGTCTGGATGTTTTCTTTTGATTCATCAAAGTACCCGCTTTTTATTTCTTCTTCCGGTTTTGAATCATCCGAATATTCACTTCTCACTTCATTATTTTTTGCATTTTCGTATTCGCTTGGTATTTGTTTCTCCGTATCTGTTTCTATTACTTCTTGAGGTTTAGTATAACTGCGTTCGTATTCATCCAGTTTTTCCCCTTCTCTAAGTTCAAATTTGTCTCCCTTATGGTGTGTTTCAAGCAATTCCCCACCGACAGTTTTTTCCTCTACAATTACATGTCCATTTTCTATTTTAATTTCATAAGCTACCTTGTCTGCTTCAGCAATTCTCACTTCGTGCCCTTGATTATCCACATATCCGTGTTCTCTGGCTATAATGTCGGCTTCTCGTCCAGCAAATTCACGCAAAGCCTCAGCGTCATTTATATCTCCTTTAAACCCAAGTTCTTTTGCTAATTCATGGTCGTGTTCTATCTGCCTAATGAAAGCGTGTTCTATCCCTTCTCCTTTGCCGACTGTTGCGTCTTTTAATTTTATTTCTTCTTCAATTTTTGCTTTCAGCTCTTCTAAATGTTTTTGTTCTTGCTGATGTTTGATTTCTTGCTGATGTTTCAACTCCTCCTGATGTTTAAGTTCTTCTTGGCGCCTCAATTCCTCTTCATGTTTTGTCTCTTCGGCTTTCGCTTCTGCTTCATGGTGCGCTACAGCCATGCTGGCAAGCCCTACGCCCATTGTGGCTGCTCCGTTCAAAATACTTTTCCATCTCTTTAATTTTTTGGCCGCAGCATTGCTTTCTTCAGTATTCCCTTTTTCTAATTTATCTATCTTTCCGTCAAATATTTCATTAAGTATCTTTTTTGACAACAATCCTCCTAAACCGATTAAGGGTATTGATAATCCTCCAGTGAGAATGGCCGAACCTCCGAGCCCTAATATTGAAGCGATATCTCCCCAGCCGATATGCTTTTTCCATCCTTCTTTTTCCATCCTATTCTTTTCGCTGGATAGTATTTTTTTGGTGAAGTCAGATGTTACAGCCATATTCATTCCAATAGCCGCACCTGTTCTGGTTCCCAGCCTGGCGAGTATCGCGGGTAGAGACGTGGGGGCAATGCCCATAAGGGACCCCAAAGCTACAGTGGAGGAAGCGATAAATAAAGCTCCTATGCCGGCCTTAGCCGCTTTGCCGGAGCGAGTATTGTCTAATTTCTGCCACCACTCTTTTGTCTTATCCCAGATTCTTTTTGGCACTTTGGAAGATTCCATGCTTTTCTCCTGGGAACCTTCTTTTGCTTTCAAAAACATCTCCCGCGCGATTGTTTGTTTTTGTTCTTCTGTGAATTTTATATTTTCATTCTCTTCCTGCTCCTCAATAATTTTATTTATTTCTCCCGAAATTTTTTGAGTATCTATCTGCGGTATTTGCTTTTCTTCCTGTATATCTTCCAATTTTATATCTTCCGCTGTTTTTTCTTCTACTTTCAATTTAGTTTTTTCAGGCTTTTCTTCTATTTCTTCCGGGATATCTTTAAATCTTGCATCTTCTATGTCCTCTTTTTTTATTTCCGATTTTTCTCCGTCTACAACTTCAGGAATTATAATTTTTTCCATTTCTTCAGGTGTTGATTTTTCTTCTTCCAACCCCAGCTTATTTTTTAGTTCGCTGATTTTTTTGTCATAATCTTTTGCCTGTTCTGGGTTTTGTTCTTTGAGTTTTTTGTAAATCTCTATCGCATATTCATATTCTCCCCGATCAGCATGAATTTTTGCGAGAATTTCGGTAATAGCCTTGTTCTCATTAGAAATCTTTTCTGTTTCAGTTGAGGGGACGGGAATTTCTTTTGCTTCCTCTTTTTTGAATGATACTTTAAACCGTCCATTTTCAATCCAAATTTCTTCTATCTTTTTATCTTCTTTTTTTTCTACTAACTCCACTATTGTCTCGTGTATTTCTTGAAATTTTGGTGTTAAGAATGTTTTTATTATTTTTTTACTGATTGGTCCTGCCCATATATCAGGTTCACCTTTTACTCTTATTTTTTCTCCATTACTTTCTAAAGTAATTGAGATGGTCCCCTCTATTTTAGGTTTTGCTTTTATTCTCATTGTCAAAATAATTTCATTTCCCGCGCCTTCAACATCAAGGTCAAGATCAGTGACCTCTTCTATCTTTTTTTCTGAATTTAAAAGTTCACGTATTCTTTCTTTGACGTATTTATCGTCAAGTGTTCTTATATCTCCCCCGCGTTCTATTTTTTTGCCTTCCATAATGCTTTTTATTATACAACCTCCAGCTTTTAATTCCTAATTTTTCTCTTTTAAGACCACTGTAATTGTAAAATATATAGACTATTCTGTTAACTTACTTTTCCACAGTTGGATTGACTTAACCCCTCAATTAAGCTACCCTATTGGAAGTGGTTTGGAAGGAAGTTACGGATAAATTTGATTGAATGACAGAGATGATAGTAACCATTGCGAGACCTTTGTTTTGCAGTACAATTCAGGTCGTCCTGTGATTTTGCCCTTATTTTAGAGGGTTGAAAGGAAAATCTCGCGATAAATTAGTCTGATTTATAAAATCTCAATTTAAAATATTCAGCTGTATTTTGGCCTTTTCCCTGTTGTTCGGGGCATTTTTTGCGCCGTTTATAGCCAAAGCTAGTTTCCTTTCCTCAATTTTAGGCAGCCAGGTTTCTGCGGATGCGAGCCTCACGGACCCTACCCAGTATATTGAAAACTCCCAAACCATAGCCCTCCTTCAGGCGAATGTTCCGGTTTTAAATAATGGTGTTGATGGTTCCGATGATGCTGAAATTGAAGACAATCTTAATGCCGACATAGTCTCCGAGAATGCCCTATCGCCCATTACCGCTCTCACCGGTACCGGGGACGGAGAGCAAGTTGGAGAACCCTCTTCTGATCAGATAAGCGTTTATGTGGTCCGAAAAGGTGATTCCATCTCTCTAATAGCTGACATGTTTGACGTTTCTGTAAATACTATCCTTTGGGCGAACGACATGAAAAGAAGCGATACCTTAAAAGAAAACGATGTCCTCTTTATTCTTCCTGTTTCCGGGGTAAAACATGTTATAACCAAAGGGCAGACCTTGGAAAATATAGCTAAATTATACAAAGTTAGTGTATATGAAATTACTCAATACAACGGAATTGTCGAAAATGCCAAACTTTCCATAAATGACGAACTTATTATTCCTGACGCTGAAATGAATGATGAAGGAGGAGACAAACCGGCGTCAAATTTGAGCGTGGCGGAAGCCAGAGACAAGAATTATTATGCTTCCCATCCGATTCAAAGTTTAAAGGGATATTTTATTAATCCATTGCCTACTGGACACAAAACTCAAGGTCTTCACGGTCCGGGAAAGCGGGGTATAGACATTGGAGCGCCTACCGGTACGCCGATTTATGCGTCTGCCTCTGGGACAGTGCTTTTGGCTAGAACAGGCTGGAACGGTGGTTATGGCAATATGGTCATTATTCAACATCCCAATGGAACAAAAACTTTATATGGCCATATGTCTAAATTAGGCGCGCGTACGGGGGCTAATGTTTCACGTGGCGAGGTAATAGGATATGTCGGTTCCACCGGCCGTTCTACCGGACCGCATGTTCATTTTGAAGTCTTTAATGCCAAAAACCCGGGAGCAGACAACTCTTGGGCAAAATAAAAACAAAAAACCTCTTTACTTGGCATACTTTTTATAAAACACGCATATTCACAAGCTTGTGAATTGCTATGCTCGTCGTTCAAGGAAATAATAAACGGAATACCGTTTTTATTTCCTAAACTCCTGCGCAATGTTTTCTAAAAAGTACGCCTGCGATGAGGTTTTTTGTTTTTTTATTCAGTCAAAAGCAAAGCGACCATAGCCAAGATTCCAACCAGCACTGTCGCTATCTGCAATATAGAATATTTAATTTCTTTTGTTTTGTGAAGTTCTGGAATTAAATCTGCCACGGCTATATAAATAAATCCGCCGGCGGCAATTGGCAGGATCCAGAGAGTGAAAGTTTCCGCCATACTGCCGAAAATTAAGGCAAGAAGAACCCCGACAACAGCCGTAAGCGCCGAGACGAAATTAAGCCATAAGGCTCTTCTTTTATCGTAGCCAGAATGAATAAGCACCGCAAAATCCCCTATTTCTTGGGGTATTTCGTGCAAAACCACTGCCAATGTTGTCGCTATGCCTATCGGTACGCTTACCAAAAAACTTACCCCGATAATTATTCCGTCTATCAGATTATGAAAACCGTCAGTGAAAAGTATCAGCTTTCCCACCGGGTGAATATGATTTATCTCTATATCGTTTTCATGATGATGCCAATGCAGAAATTTTTCTATCACAAAAAATATGATAATGCCGGATATAGTTAAAAGACTCACTGCGATAGAACTGAAAGAACTTTCAAACGCCTCAGGTATCAAATGAATAAATGCATCACCCAAAAGAGCGCCTACTGCCAGACTGATGAACAAACTGATATATTTTTTTACGACTTCTTCTTTAAGAGAAAGCGAAAACACTCCGACCAAGGAAACGAAACTTACTATTATAACGCTCACAAATGCATAAATGTATATTGTTATCATATGTGCGGGATAGGAGAATCGAACTCCTGACCACAGTTTGGAAAACTGTTATTATACCATTTAACTAATCCCGCTTGCGTATCAATATAACAAAAAAACCTTAAAAATCAAAACAAGTCGGGCTGCTGGGAATCGAACCCAGTCTAAACGCTCCCAAAGCGCTCGTACTACCG
>CAYZGS010000006.1:0-706 GCA_964478145.1 uncultured Candidatus Saccharibacteria bacterium
ATATCACCATTACTTACCAGATAAAATAAATATTCCACGACAACAGGAACAGTTTGACTATTAGGGGATAAAAGAGTAGTATAAAAAAAGCCCTGAAAGGGCTTTTTTAGAAGGCTTACACAAGAATAGATAATAAAATGTCAAAAGTTATTGAATATTTCAAAGAGACAAAGACAGAACTAAAACATGTAATTTGGCCGAACAAACGCCAAACCTTTTATTATACCTTGATTGTTATTGTCCTTTCTATTTTAATTGCCTATTTTTTAGGGGTTTTTGATTTTGTTTTCTTGCAAGGTTTGCAGAAAATAATTTCTTTTTAAATTAGGATGAAATCCCGAACGAAATCGCGGACGCATAGAAGTAAATAAAATTATGAAATTGATAAAATATATTATAAATAATCAAAAGGACGAACAAGCGTAAGCGTACGCGTCCTATTTCGTACGGGATGAAACAGGAAACACAAGGAATCAGAAATTGGTACGCTGTTCACACTTATGCTGGATATGAAAATGTTGTTTTGCGCAATTTGAAACAGCGCATTGATTCTCTTGGCATGAATGATAAAATTTTCAATGTCATTGTACCGGTTGAAAAGAAAATAAAGATAAAAGCCGGCAAACGAGTGGAAGTGGAAGAAAAGATTTATCCCGGTTATGTACTAGTGGACATGATTGTTACGGATGATTCTTGGTATGTTGTC
>CAYZGS010000006.1:716-10782 GCA_964478145.1 uncultured Candidatus Saccharibacteria bacterium
CCGGGGTGAATCCCGTTCCCCTGAAAAACGAAGAGGTAGAGTCTCTTTTCAAGAAAATGGATGCCGGCACAACCAAACACCATATTGATATTGCCATAGATGAAACGGTTTTAATTATTGACGGCCCTTTCAAAGACCTTGAGGGCAAAGTAAATTTTGTCGACCAGGAACACGGGAAGATAAAAGTTCTTGTATCAATGTTCGGGCGGGAAACCCCGGTAGAGCTTGATTTCTTGCAAGTTAAAAAAGTTTAGAAAAATAATGAGCGAAGCGAGTTAGAAAATATATGAAAAAAATAACAAAGAAAATAAAACTGCAAATAGAAGCCGCCAAAGCCACGCCTGCGCCGCCGTTGGGACCCGCTCTCGGGCAAGCTGGAATTAACATAGGAGATTTTGTTACCAAATTTAATACTGCCACTGCTAAGATGGCGGGGGATAAGGTTTCCGTGGCCATTACGGTGTATGAAGACAGAAGTTATGATTTTGTTGTCAAAACTCCTCCGACTTCGGGCCTTATTTTAAAGGCTGCCGGAATAGAAAAAGGCTCGGGCAAAAACACTGTCAGCAAAGCTGGCAAAATCACCAGGGCTCAGGCGGAGGAAATTGCAGAGAAAAAAATGAAAGATTTAAACGCGAAAGATAGACAAGGGGCAGCTAGAATCATTGCCGGTTCTGCCCGTTCTATGGGGATAGAAGTTGAGGGCTGAAATTAAATCAATGCAACAACTTATTGAAAAGGATTACAAAAAAATTCTTATTTGTCTAACGCTTTACGTTACCTCTCTTTTTGCCACCAACACCCTCGGAGTGAAATTAATGCCTTTTGCCTTTGGTACACATCTTTCAGTGGCTGTTTTTTCTTTTCCCATTGTCTTTATAATGACTGATATAATAGGGGAAGTATATGGCAAAAAAATGGCGAAAAATTTTGTTCTAGCCGGAATAATAAGCATTCTTTTGTTTTTGCTTTACTCTTTTATCTCTATTGTTACGCCTTGGGCTAGTGAAGGTTTATGGGCGAAAGAAGGGTATAATTTGATCTTTGGCATTTCCATTCGTTTTTCCATAGCTTCGCTTGTGGCTTATGCCATAGGCGAATATCAAGATGTTCTTTCTTTTTTCTTTTTTAAGAAGAATGTCGGCAGTAAATATTTTTGGCTGCGATCAAATCTTTCTAATCTTTGGTCCCAACTGCTTGATACCGTGATTTTTGTGCTAATTGCCTTTGTCGGCATTTATCCGTTGCACACTATTTTACTTATAATCATTCCATGGTGGATTTATAAAGTGTTTATGGGGTTCTTATATACTCCGCTTTCGTATGTGGGAATACGCTTACTGCGGGGGAAAAACAATGCAAATTATTCCAATCAAAACCAGAATATTTCGTGAGAATGAAGAATTAACACCTTTTATTCTCAAATACGTGAAAAGAATTCCAGAAAATTCTATTCTTGTCATCACTTCCAAAATTGTGGCTCTTTCCGAGGGCAGAACGGTAGAGTATAAAAGTGAAGCGCAAAAGATTAAACTGATAAAACAAGAGAGTGATTTTGCAATGAAGACTAAAATCACTTGGCTTACTATAAAAGATGGCATGGTTATGTCTTCAGCAGGCATTGATGCTTCAAATGCCAAAGGCAAACTAATACTTTTACCTAAAAATAGTTTTAAATCCGCCGATTTTATTAGAAGAGAAATAAAAAAAATATTTAAATTAAAAAAAGTCGGTGTTCTTATTACCGATAGTAGAATTTTTCCATTGCGTGCTGGCATTGTGGGTGTTGCTTTGAGCTATGCCGGCTTTAGAGGTATTCGTGACTATCGCGGTTCAAAAGATATTTTTGGTAGGATATTAAAAATGTCTAGAACAGATGTGGCTGATAGTTTAGCAACGTCGGCTGTCTTGGAAATGGGGGAAGGAAAAGAACAACAACCGCTAGCTTTAATTACCGACGCACCAGTTCAGTTTATGGAGAAAGTCAACAAAAGAGAACTAATTATCGATCCGAAAGAGGATTTGTATTTACCCCTTTTTGGGAGTATATTAAAGAAGTGAAAAAGGCGGTAAAGAAAAGCATTAAACACAAAAGACCCAGCTGGGATGAATACTTTATCGGGATGGCAAAGTATGTGGGCTCGAGGGGTACCTGCGACAGAAGCAGAAGCGGGTGTGTAATTGTTCGCGATAAAAGGGTTATTTCTACAGGCTACGTTGGTTCACCTCCAGGTCTTCCACATTGCGATGAAATAGGTCATGAAATGCATAAGGTTATCAATGAAGATGGTTCTGAATCACAACATTGTATTAGAACCGCGCACGCGGAACAAAATGCTATTTCACAGGCAGCAAGGTTTGGAATCTCCGTAGATAGTGGGGATTTGTATTGCAAAATGATGCCTTGTTATACTTGCGCTAAAAGCATAATCACAGCGGGAATTAAAAGAGTGGTATCGGAAAAAGATTATCATGCGTCAAGGAGAAGTAAAGAGATTTTTAAAAAAGCCAGTGTAAAGCTGGAAATTATAAACAAGGAAGTGGAAAAGTATCCAAAGCAATAATTCTATGGTAGACTTAAAAAAATTACAACAAGAAATAATAAAAAATAAACTAGAAAAAGGATTCAATATGACTGATGTCGCACTGGAGTTCTGTCGAGCTCATGAAGAACTCTCTGAAGCTTTTTCTAAACACAATAGAAATCAATCTGGTGTAGCTGAAGAGTTTGCTGATGTAATGATATTTATTCTTGGAATGTGCGAAAAAATGGGTTTTGATTTAGAAAAGGAATTAGTTGAAAAAATAGAGAAAAATAAAAAGCGTCAATATAAAAAAGAAAAATCGCCAGACGGCAAAGATGTTTTCATAAGAATCAGAACTCCAAAAGACCCTTAAATTCTTTCGTATATTGAAAACACGTAAGGGAAAGGATTTTTTTCGTCCGAGTTGTGTTCTTGATGTGATATTTCATTCCAGACCACTGGGATGATTTCCGAGAAAAACGTGTCCGCATCGGGAAACGCGGCTCCTACATGCGTGATGTAAAGTTTGTCGGCTTTTTCCATAAATAATTTATATATTTGTCCTCCGCCAATAATAAAAACTTCTTTATCTTGAGCTAGTCGAATGGATTCGTCGTTTTCTTTTTTTAATAAATTATCTAATTCTTCCAACGAATGAACGATTTCTATTCCTTCATGAACGAATGAAGCATCTTTTGTTAAAACAATATTTCTACGATTTGGAAGTGGGCGATTACCAATAGATTCGAAAGTTTTCTGTCCCATTATTACTGTACGACCTGAAGTTATTTCACGGAAGTGTTTCATATCGGCAGGCAAATGCCAAAGAAGCTTATTTTTCTTTCCAATTTCATTATTTTTGCCGATTGCCGCGATTATTGAAATCATATAGCTATCTCAAAGGGGATTCTGTCATAACTTTGATAATTCATGACTTTGGTATCTTCATTTTTCCAATCAAAAATTGACTTCCAGTTTTCTGTTTCTATTTTTGGCAACAGATATTTCTTGGGGTTGCGGGAAAGCTGTTCCTTCGCGCCTGCTATGTGATTTTCAAATAAATGGACATCAGCCAAAAATCCGACAAGTTTGCCCTCCTTGAAACCAGTTTCTTTTGCAAGTAAATGAAGTAATAATGCATAACTGGCTATATTAAAGGGGAGCCCAAGCATTGTGTCTACCGAACGCTGGTTCCACATCAAGTTAAGTTTGTCGCCGATAGTGGTAATCTGGAAGGAATAGTGGCATGGAGGAAGGGCCATTTCGTCAAATTGCAATGGATTCCAGGCGCTGACAATCATTCTTCTGTCGCGCGGGTTTGTTTTTAAAGTTTCAACGATGTTTTTTAGCTGATCGATTCCTTGCCCGGTATAATCCGAATCGTAACTTTTATAAGGTGTGTTAAAATGCCGCCACTGAAAGCCGTATATTGGCCCCAAGTCGCGTTCTTCCAGCATTTTCTTTTTTGAAATTTCATCATGTCCGTAGGGAGCTTTCTGGGGTTTTGCCCATTCATCCCAGATATGATTATTTTTATCCTGCAACCATTTTTTGTCCGTTACTCCGTTTATAAAAAATTCCAGTTCACTTGAAATCAAGCGGAAAGGCATTTTTTTTG
The DNA here is from genome assembly GCA_964478145.1 of uncultured Candidatus Saccharibacteria bacterium. Lineage (GTDB taxonomy): Bacteria > Patescibacteriota > Minisyncoccia > Phycocordibacterales > UBA9973 > UBA9973. The sequence continues at coordinate 4,860 of CAYZGS010000006.1, forward strand.
TGGTGAGTAGCGGAAAACCTTTTGGCATATCGTGTTCAAAAATAGCCCCAGCAATGGTATATGCCGGAGTACCCTGACGTGTTTCTATTTTTATTCCGTTCTCCAAAACATTCCTTACGATGTCCAAATAAGCTTTCATAAATTCAGTATAACTTTTATGATTGTCCTCCACAAATTTGACAAACCGCTTAGTAAATGCTACATTTTAAACATCATTCTCACCTATTAATTAAAGAGAGTGACCCTTAATGAACAAACGTCACTCTTCAACTCCGAAGAAATTCGGACGCCTTGCTTTTACCCATAAAGCATCTGCCCACAATACTACTCATGGTGTTGCAGGCGACGGGAAGCCACATTTTAATAAAAATTTTAAATCTCGTTTTAAAAGCCACCGCCAAAGCGGGGTAAAAAACAAAAGGTCCCGTGGTGAACGGATAGATTTTTCCCGTTTCATTAAGAAAGCGGAGCACATGGAAGAGAAACCCTATGTTTCCAAACATACCTTTCTTGATTTTCTTTTTAATTCTCAAATTCATAAGAATATAATAAGGGTCGGGTTTGAAAACCCTAGACCTATTCAAGATCAGGCTATTCCTTCTATTCTTAAGGGTCTAGATGTTTTTGGCATGGCAAATACTGGTACAGGTAAAACAGCAGCTTTTCTTTTACCTTTGATAGAAAAAATTGTAAAAACTAAAGGCAAAAATGCAAGGGAAATAGTATTGATTATGGCTCCGACTAGAGAACTAGCTATGCAGATAGATTCTGATTTCCGGATGTTTGGTTTTGGCTTGGGAATTTTTTCTGTTGCTTGTGTGGGTGGGCTTCCAATAATGAGACAAATAAGTGAAATAAAAAGAGGGGTATCATTTGTTATTGGTACACCTGGACGGATGCGGGATCTTATTGAAAGAAAAGTATTAGATTTATCAACTTGTCACACCATTGTGCTAGATGAAGCAGATAGAATGCTTGATATGGGATTTCGCGATGATATGGTTTTTATTCTTGGAAAAGTTCCTAAGGAAAAAAGGCAAACTCTTTTCTTTTCAGCAACACTTTCAGCAGAAGTTAAAAAATTGACTGCGGAATTTTTAAAAGAACCTGTTTTTATTTCCGTAATCTCCGGAGAGACGGCAAAAAATATTGATCAAGATATTATCCGCACCAGAAGCAAAGAAGAAAAGTTGGAAAAACTGCACGAAGTTTTGAAAAAAGAAGGTTTCAATAAAGTATTGATTTTTCGGGAGATGAAACATAGCGTGGATTCTCTGACCAAAGACCTAATCCATTTAGGATTTAAAGTTGGTTCTATCCACGGCAACAAAAGAAGCCGCGAGCGCATTCGCACTTTAGATTTATTCAAAAAAGATAAAATAAATATTTTAATAGCTACTGATGTGGCAGCAAGAGGACTTGATATTCCAGACGTGACTCACGTTATCAATTATGATATTCCACAAACTTATAACACATATATTCACCGCATTGGCCGTACCGGCCGTTCCGGCAAAAAGGGAACAGCACTAACTTTTGTATAATAAAAATAAAGAACCAAGAACCATATCCTAACGGCCGTCTAAATATGGTATACTACATGAATGCAAAAACATTGGGAAGATGAAGCGTCTTTTGGTGATTTTATTGTTAGCTATTTATTATCTTATCGTTCTTCTAAAATTCAAAAGAAGATTCTTTATGAATTAGTACAAAAAAGACGGATATTAAGTAGGCAAGTATTTAACAATAATTTATATCGGCTTAAAAAGAAAGGTATTTTAGATTTTGATTTTAATAAAGATGTTGTCATTAACAAGAATTCTTTAGTGCTACATACTTTTTTTACTAAAATAAAGGAAAGACCGACAGGGGATACGAAGGTCATGGTTTTGTTTGATATACCGGAAAAGAAAAGAAAGACCAGAAACTGGCTTCGTTCACAATTAAAACTATGGGATTTTGAAATGTTACAGCAAAGTGTTTGGCTTGGGAAAGGTCCCTTGCCAAAAGAATTTAATGCTCGTCTTTGTTTACTTGATATTAATGAGTGTGTAAAAATATTTAAAATTCAAAGTATAAAAATACAAAAATAAACATCATTTTTTAACAGCCGTCTAAAAACGATGTTATTATATGTGTATAGCATTGGTTACAATGGCAAAAGGGGGACATCGTTGAGTCCGCAGAAACAATTCCTCAGCAAGTAATTTTGGTGTTTGACAGAATATTGCAAAAGATAATTAGTGGTCCGCTTTTTATTTTATTAATCCAGCTTTCTGGAGAGTGACATAGACGCCCCGCTTTTTGAGCGTGCGCATACCGCGAGTTGAAACTTCTATCTTGATTGATTTATTTAATTCAGATACAAAAATCTTCTTCTTTTGAAGATTTGGGTATTTTCGTTTCTTTCCTGTTGGGTTAAATTTAGTAGCACGGGTTCTATTTGAATATCCGCCACCGACTATTGAACCCTTATTTGATACTGCGCATATTTTCATCCCATTAAAAAATTAAAATAATAATACCCTTACTTAAAACAAGTCCGTTGATTTTTTAACGGGACAAGTAGTTTTTTTATGCTATCATAGAAAAGAGGGATTCGCAACCTTTTAATTTATATGGATACAATTTTTTTTATAATTATACTCATCATGTCTGTAGTCATCCACGAAGTATCGCATGGTTTTGTAGCTTTGCGTTTTGGCGACAAGACGGCTCTGTATGCTGGACGTTTGACTTTAAATCCCCTGAAACATTTGGATTTTTTTGGCTCTATTGTTTTGCCGGCGCTTCTTGTTTTGTCTCATTCTCCATTTTTGTTCGGTTGGGCGAAACCGGTGCCATATAATCCCAATAATCTTGTCAACAAAAAGTTAGGAACAATAATGATTTCATCTGCCGGGGTTTTGGCAAATTTGTTTTTGGCTGTTCTTTTTGGGCTGATTCTACGTTTTTCGTTGGGGAGTGTCGTCCCTCAAAATTTTATTTCTATAGTTTCTTCAATCGTTTTAATAAATTTGGGTTTGGCGATATTTAACTTAGTACCCATCCCACCGCTGGACGGTTCAAAAATTCTTTTTTCACTTTTGCCGAGTTCTTTTTTCCCGACCGTTTTATTTCTTGAGCGATATTCATTTATTTTAATTGTCGCTTTTATTGTCTTTTTTGCTGGCTATTTATATCCGATTTTGACTTATTTATTCCAGCTTATTACTGGCCTTGCAATTTGATTTTTTAAGTAGTATATTATTTTCATAGTTCCCTCGGCAATAGCCTCATGGGCGATGCAATGGGGCTATTTTATTTGGTTATGCCCACAATCAACCAACTAATCAAAAAAAAGAGAGTAAAGGCCCATTCTAAATCAAAGACTGTAGCCTTGGCGCGCGGGTTTAATGTTTTAAAAAACAGACCAGTTTTTTTTCCGTCGCCTTTTAAACGCGGTGTTTGCACGAAAGTTTCAACCACTACTCCCAAAAAGCCAAATTCTGCCCTTCGGAAAATAGCCAGAGTGCGTTTGACCAATGGTATGGAAGTTACGGCTTATATACCCGGAGAAGGACACAATTTGCAGGAACACTCAGTGGTAATGCTCCGTGGGGGACGAGTGAAAGATTTAATAGGAGTAAGATATCACATTGTGCGCGGAGTTTTAGATACCCAAGGGGTTGAAAAGAGAAAACAAGGGCGATCGCTTTACGGTAACAAACGACCGAAAGAAACCAAAAAATAAAAAATTATGCGAAGAAAAGTGAACAATAAGAATATAGTAAAGCCGGACTTTATCTACAATTCTCAAAAACTGGAAAAGTTCATTAATTACGTTATGTGGTCCGGTAAGAAAGAGACTGCCAGGAGAATTATATACAAGGCTTTTGATGTAATTAAGGAAAAAACAGGCAATCCTAACCCTCTTGAAATTTTTGATTTGGCCATAAAAAATGCCGGTCCCCTGATCGAAGTTCGTTCTAAGCGTATTGGGGGGGCAAATTATCAAGTTCCGAGAGAGGTCAGACCGGAGCGCCGTCTAGCTTTGGCCATGCGTTGGATTCGTGATGCCGCCCGTAAGAATAAGGGACGTTCGATGTATTTGAAACTGGCGGATGAATTAATCGCCGCTTCCAAGAATGAAGGTTCCGCTATTAAAAAGAAAGAAGATACTCACAAAATGGCTGAAGCCAACAAGGCTTTTGCCCATTTTGCCTGGTAGTTCGGTTATGCTTACTACCAAATAATTAAAAAACATATGGAAAGAGATTATCCGCTGGAAAAAGTCAGAAATATTGGAATTATCGCGCACATTGACGCAGGCAAAACGACTACAACAGAGCGGGTGCTTTTTTATACCGGTGTATCGCACAAGATAGGCGAAGTGCATGATGGCGATACCGTGACCGATTGGATGGAACAAGAGAGGGAACGGGGCATCACTATTACCTCTGCCGCTGTCACTTGTTTTTGGGTGCCGACTTATGCTAACAACGATAAGAATAAAAAATACCGTTTTAATATTATTGATACTCCCGGGCATATTGATTTTACGGCGGAAGTGAAAAGATCTCTTCGAGTGCTGGATGGCGCGGTGGTTGTTTTTGACGGAGTGGCGGGGGTGGAGCCCCAATCGGAAACGAATTGGCGTTATGCTGATGAAGCGAAAGTCCCCCGCATCTGTTTTATTAACAAACTGGACAGGACCGGGGCCTCCTTTGAACATTCATATAAGACCATTTTGGATCGTCTTACCAAAAAGGCTGTTCGGATGCAAATTCCTATCGGGCTTGAAGAAAAACATGAAGGGGTTATTGATTTGCTTACAATGAAAGCGTTTTATTTTGAGGGAGAAATGGGCAATAAAGTTGTTCAGAAAGACTTGTCCACCGAGGCGGGGGTTCCTGAAAATTTAAAATCCGAAGCCGAGAAATACCACCATGAGCTGATTGAAAAAATAGTAGAACAAGATGACGGAATGATGAATGATTATCTGGAAGGGAAAATTCCGGATGCGGATACCTTGAAAAAACTTTTAAGGAAAGGAGTTATTACCAATGAGATTTTTCCGGTTTACGCCGGTTCCGCCTTAAAGAACAAAGGAGTCCAGTTGGTGTTGGACGGGGTGGTAGATTATCTTCCATCACCGCTTGATATTCCTTCCGTTGAAGGGACAGATCCGGAAAATAACGATGAAATTATTTTTAGGCACGCTTCAGACTCCGAGCCTTTTTCCGCTCTAGCGTTCAAAGTGGCGGCGGACCCTTTTGTTGGTCAGCTCATTTTTTTCAGAGTTTATTCAGGAACTCTGACTGCCGGTTCTTATGTCTACAATCCCAGAACTAGGAACAAAGAACGTATTGGCAGGATATTGCGTATGCACGCCAATGACCGGGAGGAAGTAAAAAAGGTATTTGCCGGAGAAATAGCCGCGGCAGTTGGTTTGAAGGATACCATTACTTCCGATACTCTATGTCAGGAAGAAAATCCGATTGAATTGGACAGGATTATTTTTCCGGAACCTGTCATCTCGCTTCGCATAGAGCCGAAAACTAAAGCTGATCAAGAAAAAATGGGCATGGCCTTAAGCAGGCTTTCTCAAGAAGATCCGACCTTCAAGGTTACTACTGACCAGGAGACTGGAGAAACGATAATAGCAGGCATGGGAGAACTGCATCTTGAAATTCTGGTTGACCGCATGAAAAGGGAATTTACGGTTGAAGCTAATGTTGGCAAGCCACAGGTAGCTTATCGGGAAACTATTACCAACAGCTCGGAAGCGGAGGGCAAATATATCAAACAGTCTGGCGGGCGCGGAAATTACGGCCATGTCAGGATTAAAGTGAAGCCGATGGCCATTTTATCCAAAGAAGAAATAGAGAATCTGCCGAGGAACACAAAAAGAGCCAATGGCTTTGAATTTATAAATACC
>CAYZGS010000007.1:0-10682 GCA_964478145.1 uncultured Candidatus Saccharibacteria bacterium
TGCCACCGAGTTTGCCGTGTACCCATTCAGCTAATGCTTGTTTGTTCATCCCGAACGAAATAGAACGCGAACTAATTATCTTAATAACTAATTAACGATTCTACTTTTATGTTAAATAATAATGCTTTTTCCCTATACAATCTCGCGTTCGCGATTTCGTACGGGATTCATATCGACCTAATTTACTATATATACATTATATATCAAGGGTTTTTTAAGGGCAAGGGTTCCGGAAACTTTCAAAATATGACTTTTGGAGGGGGTTTCGAGGCTGACGAGCCGAGAACTTCAGAACTTTTTAAGCTTCAAAAAGTTCGTACCCGAAAAAAGTGCATATTTTGAAAGTTTTTATCTCGCGTATTCTATGATTCGGGTCTCCCGGATCATCGTCACCTTGATTTCTCCCGGGTATTTCAGTTCTTGCTCTATTTTTACGGCAATATCATGCGCCATTATTTTCGCTTCGGCATCTGATACTTTTTCCGGAGTGACAAAAATACGGATTTCACGGCCAGCTTGCAGAGCATACGACTTTTCAACTCCTTCAAAACCGTTTACCAGAGTTTCCAGCTCTTGCAGTCTCTTCAGGTAATTTTCCACCGAATCTCGGCGGGCTCCGGGTCTACCTCCCGAGATGGCATCCGCTGTTTGCACGATTACTGCTTCTATTGTTTCATACGGATAATCTTCGTGATGGCTCTTCATGGCTGTAATAATCCGTTCATCCGCCCCGAATTTTTGCAGGATTCTTATGCCTATTTCTACATGGGTGCCTTGCACTTCGTGGTCCAAGGCTTTGCCGATATCATGTACCAAAGCTCCTGCTTTGGCGATGGCCACATCCGCTCCCAGTTCCTCGGCCAGCATGCCAGCAATGTGTGCCATTTCAATGGAATGTTGCAGAACATTTTGCCCGTAACTTGTTCGGAAATACAATCGTCCGATGATGGCGATAATGCGCGGGTCAAAATTGAATATGCCGCATTCATACACTGCCTGTTCTCCTTTTTCCTTGATGATTTTGTTTATTTCTTCTTTAGCTTTTTCCATCAGCTCTTCAATTTTTGCCGGCTGGATGCGTCCATCCAAAATTAAATTTTCAAGCGCCAGACGGGCAACCTGTCTTCTAATCGGGTCAAAGGAAGAGATAATGATTGAGCCTGGGGTATCGTCCACGATCAGTTCCACTCCGGCTGCCCGTTCAAAGGCTCTTATGTTCCGGCCTTCTTTTCCGATAACTTTGCCTTTTATTTCGTTGTTTGGAATGGCCACTACTGTTGTCATTAATTCAGATGCGGTACTCGACGCCAGCCGCTGAATGGAAGTGGACAAAATATCCTTAGCTCTCCGTTCTAATTTTTCTTCATTGATATTTTCAAGTTTTTGAATTCTAACCAGCAAGTCCTCTTCGTATTTTTTTTCTATATCTTGCAGAAGCTTTTCTTTTGCTTCCGTTTCTGACAACTTGGCCACTTTTTCAAGCTCGCTTCTCTTTTCCGTTTCTATCTCCTGCAACCTTTCCTGGATTTTTTTTACTTCCTCTTTTTTCAGCTTTATTTCTTCAGCCCCTTTATTTGCTTCAACTTGTCGGGCATCCAAAAACTCGTCTTTTTTAATGAGCCTCTTTTCTGTTTCTTTGAATTCTTGCTCTCGCTTTTTTTCTTCTTCTTTTAATTCCGCCAGCCTACCCTCCACTTTGCCTTTGGCTTCCTCTACCAGTTTTTGGGCCTCTTCTTTGGCGCCGACCATCATTTGCTTAATGTCTATTTCTATGGATTTTCTTTTTCCTAACGCGACTACCACTCGGAGATAGTATCCGATTACCGCGCCCAAAAGGAGCACTCCGGCTCCGATTAGGATTATTATTAAAGTTGGACTCATAAGCCTCGTGTTGGCTTATAAAAACAAACCACTATACTTGCGGTTTTATTTCCGTATGTAAAAAGATATGAAAATTTTCTTTTAACAACAACATATATGGGATATTCTTATAAACCGAATGAAAATAAATTTGTAAAATCTAGCATATCTAATATAGCAGATCGCTTTTATTTTGTCTATATGTTGTCTTTGTCCCTATAAATGTTTTTATTTTGCTTATTTTTTATAAATCACGATTTAGGAACTGGCGTCTTTGATTTAGTCACTATTTCATCAACGATTCCGTATTTTTTAGCTTCCTCGGCATCCATAAAGAAATCTCTCTCCACGTCTTTCTCTATTTGAACCAAGGGTTTGCCGGTGTTTTTTGCCAAAAGTTTATTCAGATTATCTTTGGTTTTCAATATATGCTTGGCAGTGATAGCGATATCCGTCGCTTGTCCTTCCACTCCGCCCAACGGCTGATGAATCATAATCTCGGCATTCGGCAAAATGTATCTTTTCCCCTTTTTCCCGGATGACAAAATGATGGCCGCGCCGGACGCCGCCAGTCCCACGCAAAAAGTGGAAACATCCGGGCGGACATGATTTATGGTATCCACTATAGCCAGAGTTGAATTAACTGATCCACCGGGAGAATTTATATAAAGGGATATGTCTTTTTTAATGTCTTCGGATTCAAGAAAAAGAAGCTGGGCGATAATGATATTCGCCACATTGTCATCAATCGGTCCCGCCAAGAAGACTATTCTCTCCCGCAGGAGCCTAGAATATATGTCATAGGCCCTTTCCCCGAATTGCGATTTCTCAATAACAGTTGGTATTAACATGCTTCTAATGATATATTAATCCAAGAATTTTTCAAGTTTTCGGTTTTCCACTTGTCTGCGATTTTAAATATGATACTATTGTGCTTAATATGTGTAAAGCGAGGCCAACCAAAGCAATTACCAAGAGATTCCCTCTGCCTGTTTCCTTTTTTCTTTTTTCAAAACCCACGTAGATGGGTTATTTTTTTGTCCAATTTAGCAATCATTTTTTTTAAAACACATGCAGTGCAAATTGATTTTGAAAGATGGCAGCGAATTTTCAGGCAAGAGTTTTGGAGCCGACGTTTCCGTTTCCGGCGAAGTGGTTTTTGCCACCGGGATGGTGGGCTATCCTGAAGCTCTGACAGATCCATCATTTCGGGGTCAAATTTTAGTTTTAACATATCCCCTGATAGGCAATTACGGAGTTCCCGAAAATAGCTTATGGGAATCTGAAAAAATTCAAATTTCCGGGCTGATAATATGCAATTACATAGAAACACCGTCGCACCACGCTATGAAAAGAACCTTGGGAAAGTGGTTGAAAACGGAAAAAATTCCAGCCTTTGAAATAAAAGATACCAGGGGATTGACCCAAAAATTACGGAGTGAGGGCGTGATGCTGGGGAAAATGATTGTCAGGGGTAAAACTGTAAAGTTCAATAACCCCAATCTAAGAAATTTAGTGAAGGAGGTTTCCACGAAGAAAATCATAGAGTTCGAAAAAAGTAACCCTTCGAATACCTCAGGGCAAAAGCACACAATTGTGCTTTTGGATTGCGGAGTAAAAAGAAATATTATAAGAAGGTTGGTAGCGCGGAATCTGAAAGTTGTGGTTGTGCCTTGGGACACCGATGTCACCCAAATAGATTTCCCATTTAGAGCTGTGGTGATTTCCAATGGCCCCGGGGACCCGACCAAGGTCAAGAAAACCATCAAAAACGTGAAAAAAATCATTGCCAAAAAAATTTCTGTGCTTGGAATTTGCCTGGGTAGTCAGATTTTAGCCTTGGCGGCCGGAGGAACCACTTATAAATTAAAGTTTGGACATAGAAGTCAAAATCAGCCCGTTGTCGCTAAAGCTATGCCGGGTAAGCCGGTTCTCGTAGGGCGCTGTTTTCTTACGACCCAGAATCATGGTTTCGCTTTAAAGAAAATTCCAGCCGGTTTTACGGAATGGTTTTACAATGCCAATGATAATACCAATGAAGGTATTATCCATCAAAACCTCCCGTTTATGTCTGTCCAGTTTCATCCCGAAAGTTCTCCTGGCCCTCTTGATACCGATTGGATATTTGATTATTTTTTCAAGAAAGCCGGAATTATGGTGAAAAATAAAATGAGATGAAAAAAAATGGATTTAAAAAAATACTGGTTTTAGGTTCAGGCGCGCTGAAGATAGGCGAGGCCGGGGAGTTTGACTATTCCGGCAGTCAAGCCATTAAGGCCTTAAAAGAAGAACAAATCAAAGTTATCTTAATCAATCCAAACATTGCCACTTTTCAAACCTCCAAATTTCTGGCCGATGAAGTTTATTTCTTGCCGATTGACGATTATTTTGTGGAGAAAGTAATAGCCAAGGAAAAACCGGATGGAGTTTTGTTGTCATTTGGCGGGCAGACTGCGCTTAATTGCGGGTTGATGCTTCAGAAAAAAGGTGTTTTTAAAAAATACAGGGTGAAAATTTTAGGCAGTCCGATTTCTTCCATAGAACTTACCGAAAACAGGGAATTTTTTGCGAAGCATTTGAAAAGTATTAGCCTTCCCGTTCCGCCTTCAGGCAGCGCAGTAAATTTGAAAGAGGCGAAAAGAGTCGCTAAAAAAATCGGTTTTCCGCTGATGATCAGAGCCAGCTTCGCTTTAGGCGGACAAAAATCAGGCATAGTAAAAAACGAGAAAGAATTGGAAGAAGTTGTGAAAAGCGCGCTTGCTGTTTCCCCCCAAGTATTGATTGAAAAGTACCTTCATCATTTTAAAGAAATTGAATATGAAGTGGTGCGCGACAAAATAGGCAATACCATTACTGTTTGCAATATGGAAAATTTGGACCCGCTCGGCATTCACACCGGAGATTCAATTGTTGTCGCCCCCAGCCAGACATTGAATAATAATGAATATCATAGCCTTCGGGAAGCAAGCATAAAAATCGTTCAAAGCCTAAAAATAGTAGGCGAATGCAATGTGCAATTTGCCCTGGACCCCCGCCCTAAAAATGGCCGGCTGGATTATTTTGTCATCGAAGTAAACGCTCGTCTTTCCCGTTCCAGCGCTCTTGCTTCCAAGGCTACCGGTTACCCGCTGGCTTATGTGGCAGCTAAACTAGCTTTAGGCAAAAGTTTGTTGGAAATAGAAAATAAAATTACAAAAGTCACCCAGAGTTTTTTTGAGCCCGCTCTTGATTATGTGGTAGTGAAAATGCCCAGATGGGATTTGGAAAAATTTAAAGGAGCGGAAGAACAAATCGGTAGCGCCATGAAATCAGTAGGAGAAGTGATGGCCATTGGTCGGAGTTTTGAAGAAGCTCTACAGAAGGCTATAAGAATGCAATCAGGCCTTTCTGAAAGCGTTACCGATGAATGTTTTAAAAATAAAAAATCAGCGCGCAATTTCATATCTGTTCCCACCCATAAGCGGATATTCGCTCTGGCTTCAGCTATAAGCAGAGGCACTGCTATTGATTCAATCTATAAAATCACTGGCATTGACCCTTGGTTTTTACATAGGATTAAAAATATAGTTCAGCTGGAAAAAAAATTTCTGCAGAAAAAAATTTTAAATAAAAAAAAATTGCTTGAATTGAAACAAAACGGTTTTTCCGATAGAAAAATTGGCAGGTTGTGCGGGAAAACTGAATTTCAAATCCGCCGACTGCGCAAGAGCTTGAATATCAGGCCGTTTGTTTTTGCTATTGATACCCTAGCAGGGGAAGTGCCGGCTAAAACCAATTATTTATATCTGACTTATCATGGATTCCATAACGATGTTTCTCCATTAGGTAAAAAGGCGATTATTGTTTTAGGTAGCGGGCCTTATCATATCGGTTCCAGTGTTGAGTTTGACTGGTCTTGCGTACATGCGGCCATGGCTTTAAAGCGGCACCAAAAACGGTCTATCATTATAAATTGTAATCCAGAGACTGTTTCCACTGATTATGATATGTCGGACCGCTTGTATTTTGAAGATTTATCGTTTGAAACAGTGGCTGATATTTTTGAATTTGAGAACGCTTACGGTTTAATAATTTCCGTGGGAGGACAGCGGCCCAACAACCTCGCCAAGAAACTTTTTTATGAAAATTTCAATATTTTAGGGACTAAAGCCGTGGACATTGATCGCGCCGAAGATCGCAACACTTTTTCGGACCTGCTTGATAAGCTGAATATTCTTCAACCGAAGTGGCTGAGTTTTACTAGCATAAAAAAGGCCGAAAAATTTACTGCCAGTGAAGGATTCCCGGTCTTAGTGAGACCGTCTTATGTGCTTTCAGGTTCTGCTATGCGCGTATGCTATAACCAAAAACAATTATATGACTTCATAAATAAAGCTGCCGTGCTTTCACCGGAACATCCGGTAACTATTTCCAAATATATAGAAAATGCCAAAGAACTTGAATTTGATGCCGTAGCCCAAAACGGAGAACTTATGATCTATGGTATTTCTGAACACGTGGAAAATGCCGGAGTGCATTCAGGAGATGCCACTATCGTGTATCCGTCGCAAAGAGTATATGCCTCCACAGAATTTCAGCTGCGTGAAATTTCAAAAAAAATTACCAAAGAACTTTCCGTCACTGGGCCGATCAATATCCAATTTTTAGTGAAAGACAACAAGCCTTTTGTCATTGAAGTGAATTTACGCGCCAGCCGCACTTTCCCGTTTTTGTCCAAAGCGATGGATGCTAATTTCCCGGAAATATCAGTGGACAGCTTTTTCGGTTGCGCGAAGATCCATAACTTTAGATATCCGCAGAATGTCATTGTGAAATCCCCGCAATTCTCTTTTTCCAGATTGCTTGGGGCTGATCCGGTGTTGCGGGTGGAAATGTCTTCGACTGGAGAGGTCGCTTGTTTTGGTAAAGACTACGATGAGGCTCTTTTGAAGTCCGTTTTAAGCGCTAATAAGTTTGATTTTGACAAAAAAGGTGTACTGCTTTCTTTAGGGGGAAGCCTGAACAAGGCGAAATTTTTGGAAGCGGCGAATACTCTATTGTTTCTCGGCTATAAAATCTTTGCTACCGACACCACTGCCCAATTTTTTCAGAATCATAATATAAATTGCTCAATCGTCAGAAAAGCATATGAACAATCACCAAATGTTCTGGATATTATTTTGGACAGGCAGGTATCCTTTGTGGTGAATTTGAGCGTGGCCGGTGCTAAATCGGGAGATAGCACCGTTAAGCGTTATATCACAGATGGTTTTCGGGTGCGTCGGGCTACGGTTGATAATCAGATTCCGTTGTTCACCGACTTGCATTTGGCCAGAGCTTTCATAAAAGCTCTGGCGCGCTATAATAAAATAGAAGATTTAGAAGTTAAATCTTATAAGGAATATTTAAGCTAGCAACTTTATGCCTAATATAATTTCTACCAGTCAATTTAAGAAAAACGAGGTTGAACGAATCCTATTTCAAGCGCTCCAAATGGAAAAAGAATGTGCAAGTGGCAATATCAACCAGCCTTTGAAAAATAAAATAGTGGTTTGCGTTTTTTTTGAGCCCTCCACTCGCACTAGGCTTTCTTTTGAAACGGCTGCTCTCAAATTGGGGGCCAGCGTGATTTCTGTAGAGAATGCCAAGGAGAATTCTTCAGCTTATAAAGGGGAAAGCATAGAGGATACTACCCGCATGCTATGTTCCTACGCGGATGTCATAATTATGCGCCATTTTCAAGAAGGAGTGGCAGAAAAAGCTGCTACGGTAGCTACTAAGCCGATTATCAATGCCGGCGACGGTTCCAATCAGCATCCTTCCCAAGCATTTCTTGACCTATACACCATCAAAAAAGAACACAATCGGTTGGATCACTTGAATATAACTTTCGTCGGGGATCTATTGCATAGTCGCACGCTTCATTCCTTGATGCCGTTTTTAATGATGTATCCAGGCAATACATTTTGTTTTATTTCTCCGAGAGAATTATCGCTGCCTAAAGAGTATGTGGATGAACTACAGAAAAAAGGGGTCTCTTTTAAAGAAATGCAAAACTTGGAAAAGGGACTTTCTGATACGGATGTGCTTTATATGACACGCGTTCAAAAAGAGCGTTTTCAAAATCTGGGAGACTACGAAAAAGTGAAAGATTTATTTCTATTGAAAAAGGAACATCTGAAAGATTTAAAAAAAGAAGCGATCATTATGCATCCATTGCCGAGAGTAAATGAAATTGACCCGGAAATTGACAAAGATCCCCGCGCCGCCTATTTCCGCCAAGCCCAAAATGGCTTATATATTAGAATGGCGCTTCTGTCTTACGCCTTAGGGTTATAATAATATGTGATCTTTTACTTTGCTCTGGTTGCTTTTCCATATAACATAACCTCTCGTATAGTTCAATCGAGATTCATTTTATTTTTGATTCTCCAGAAACTGAAAAACTTTCTCGTTGGTGAGAATATTTTCGGCGTGAAGTTTGGCGCGCTCGGGATCCGCTTCTTTGTAATGTTCTAGTATTTTTGCCACCTCGTTGGCTACTTGCTCAGAATTTGCGACGATTTTTTCATCCTCGGCAATTTTGTTTAATATCAGTCCAAGTTTTGCTTTCTTTTCTGCGTCAATTCTAAATTCTTTTCGCAAACCTTCAACTGTTTTATTCAAGTGTTTCAGATAATCTTCAAATTTTAACCCCATCTGGGTAATGTCGGATTCCATTCTGTATAAAATTTTATCCAACTCCGCCTCAATTAAAATTTCCGGCATTTCAATTTTTAATTCGTCAATTATTTTTTCAACGATCTTCAATCTTGTTTTCTCTTTCACTCGGTTTCCCTTTTCCAGTTTTATATTTTCTTTTAATTTTTCTTTGAAATCCGCCATGTTCTTGAAGGGCCCGAGTGCTTGCACGAAATCATCATTGAATTCAGGCAATTCTTCCTTTATCTCATCCCCTGCCTTCTCCGAGGCAGAAAGAGTTTCCCCCTCCTGGGGAGGGGTTTGGAGCGGGGCCATATCCGCCATATGGATTTTAAGGGCTCGTGATTTTCTGATATCCATAATTGTGTCTTCAATTTCCTTTTCCGTTACCTCCGTGTTTTTGTCTCCATCTTTTATTTCAGAAAGTACCTTTTTGGCAATTTGTTTATAGTTTAGAAGTTGTATTTCCGGCATTGTAGCAATTTTTATTTTGAATGCTAAAGGATTCTTGCGGGCAAGCTTGGTAATGGAAATTTCCGGACGACCAATAGCGTCTATCTTCTCGCCTTCCAAAATTTTTGGATAATGTTCGCTTAAAGCCATTTCCGCCATTTCCGCCAATATTTGTGTTTCGGGCACTTTTGAAAGCAAAATATTTTCCGGAATTTTACCCTTGCGAAAGCCGTCTATCTCCAAATTCTCGCCGATTTTCTTTAAAGCTTTATTGAAATATTCTTCAAAAATGTCCGCTTCAATTTCTCCCTCTATTTCCACCTCGCTTTTCGGCAGCTTTTTAACATTTATCTTAAGCATTTGGGTATATTATATTTATCAGCTCTTTTTGTTTGAGTTTTAATTAACGTTATCTATATCCACGTCAACATTCGTGTCTATGCTGTTCAAATCCTGCTCTAAGGCATCCAGTTCTGCATCATCAGCAGGCACTACATTTTCCATTTGAGTTTTTTCTTCTAAAGCTTTCTGCACTTTTGATTGCCAGATATATATGCCGCCGGCTATAAGAATGATGATGATAATTATTGACCCCACAAGCGCTCCGTTTGATTTTTTTTCTTCTGGTTCCATCCCGTTAGAAATCATACTGCCCGTACATATACCTTTATATAAAGACAGACGATTTAATTAATTTTTTTATAATTTATCCCGTATGTGTAAATTTCTAACGGGATTCCATAAAATTTATAGACTTTAAATTAATAATTAATCATTTTCTATCTCTGAAGAAACAGTATTTACCGTAGCTTCTCTCTTGGCTTGGATGGAATCCTTTAATGATTTCACCGCATTACCAAACGCTTGGCGGGTTTCCTTTATGAGATTTTGTACCTCTTCTTTCAGCGTCCTTAAGCTGGCTTTGTTTTCTGCGGAGAGTTGGTCTGCGGAAATAGCCAGAAGCGCGTTTATTTCTGCAACTTTTGTCTCAGCTTCGCCCAATTTCCCCTCTGCTACAGTTATAAATTCTTCCGCCTTTGCCGTATCCACTCCCTTTGCCTCAAGCTTGGTTATTTGGAAAACGATTCTGTCTTTTAAATTGGTAATTTTTTCCGTCATCTTGTCAAACACTGCCAGCACCTTTTCTCTTCCGATAATCCTCGCTTCTTTTATTTTAGCTCTTACTTGGTCTTTTTCATTTTTTATACCTTCTTTCAATGTTTGAAACTTTGCTTTTGCTCCTTCTCTTAACGCCTCTCTTTCTTCTCTCATTTTTTCTACTTGATCTTTCCTCTCAGTACCCATCATTTCTTTTTTTTCTTGCATCTCTTTTCTGGTTTCGTCTCTTTTTTCCTTAAAATCATCTCTCATTTCTTTGACCTCCTGCCTCAAATTTTGCAGGGGCGCGCTGATGTTAGCAGTAGCTTTCCGCGCTATTCCGAATAATCCGAAAGAAGAAAACACCAAAGAACTGATGATAAACAAACTTGTATATTTTTTCATCTCGTTTAGAAGTTAGACTAAATTACTTTATTTTTAAAAATAATAACAGTTAACTTAAATTATTTTTATAATTGATTCCCGGAAAGTTAATTTCTAACGGGATTCATGTTTATTATATCAAAAAGGCTACCAGCAACAAAGCAACTATATTCAATATTTTTATCATTGGATTGATAGCTGGTCCG
>CAYZGS010000008.1:0-10010 GCA_964478145.1 uncultured Candidatus Saccharibacteria bacterium
GGCAGTCCGGCTTTTATTAAAGACCCGGGAAAATTTTTTGGAGATATAGCCAAAAATGAAATACTGCAATTCGGCTTGGAGATAAACAACCCAGAATTGTTTCCGTTCGGTAAAGCCTGGATGCAAAACACAGCTATAGCTTTTAATAATAAATTCCAAGATAACGCGCGATATTCTTTAAATGAGCTCATCCAAGAAACTACCCCGGAATATTCCGCGGCAACTTTTCAGGAAGATTTCAGCCAGGGGGGATGGAATGCCTGGACGGCTTTAACGCAAGTGCCGGCCAACAATCCTCTTGGTTTTAAATTGATGGCTGACAATGAAATACAAAGAAGATTAGCGGGAACAACCCAGTCCACGGCCGAATATGTGCATGATGCTTTAGCGCAAGCAAATGGATTTCTAGGAGACCAGCGTTGCGCAGAACCGAAAGGGGTTACAAAAGAACAGAATGACGCTTATCTGAGAGGAGAAAGCGCAGATACGACTGTTCAACCCCGTAAATGTGAAAGATGGGAGTATGTCACCCCCGGAAAGCTCATATCCGAAGCGGCAACCACGGCTATCAATTATCAGAACAATGCTTACTTGGATGTGGAAGATTTAAATGACGCTGTGGCGGCTGTCTTGGATGCCCTTTTAAGCCAGTTTTCTTCCAATATTATGGAAAAAGGGTTTGCTAACTTGACAGACCAAGGATCTGATGGAAATTTGATTTTCAGTTCGGATGCCGGATTTAATTTTACCAGCCAGACAGAAAAGGATTTTTCACCCGTCCACCTCACCAGCTCTTGGCTTTCCGCTAACCCAAATTTTAATATCAGAACAGGTCTCACGCAGGCATTAGCAGACGAGCAAAGAACTTATTCTGACAAACTTGCGCTACAAAATAAGGAACTTTCCTCTACCACTGATGGGAGAGAATATAGACTTGACGAAATTGCGGGGATATCCAACGCTTATGGCCTGATTCCAACTATAAATCAATTAGATTTCTGCATCCCGGGGCCTCATCCCGGGTGGGAAAATGAAGTTCAAAGAACATTGTCGGATATAGTGATACCGGGAGCAAGTTCGTCATATGTTGGAACTAGCTTCTTTACCACTATTATCAGTTCTATCCCCATTATTGGTGGAGTATTAGGCTCATTATTCGGCGACGACGAACCTAGTGCTTTGGAACTTTCTTTATCAGCTAGAAAACAATACTCTGATATGTTTCGTGATTTAACAGGTTATCATCTTCGAGTTCGTGAAAGTACAGATGCAGGAACCCTAAAACAACAAGAAAATAATGTATCCAGCAATCTTGGATTAATGCAGGTTTTTAATAAAATATTGAACAGATATATCAATATAATGAATAAAACATATTTTTCCAGTCCGGAAATATTGCCAAATATCGCCGAGGAGGCAGCCTTAAACTTT
Source organism: uncultured Candidatus Saccharibacteria bacterium (assembly GCA_964478145.1). GTDB lineage: Bacteria > Patescibacteriota > Minisyncoccia > Phycocordibacterales > UBA9973 > UBA9973. Next base: position 1,432 of record CAYZGS010000008.1, read on the forward strand.
AATCAACTGGTCGGTTACAGTCAAATGATAAAAAACAATGAAGATAAAATATCCTTTTTAAAAACCACTGTAAATATATTAGGAGAAATAAAAAGCGCCGTGGATGAGCTCAATCTGGAATTAGAAAGCGGGCAAATAACCGAAGAGGAATACGAAAACAATTTGAAACCGCAAATCAACGCTTTCGGCAGACTTTCTTCCAGTATGGTAAATGGTTCCGATATTGCCGATGCCGATAATACATCAAAACAAATCGTTGATAAAAAAAATTACATCTATGACAATCTTTTAAAAGGACCTTATGGTTGTGAAACATTTCTTGCAGACCCAAACAATATAAAAAATTTCCCGTCGGTAGGAACAGGAAATAACGATTGGGGTAAATACAACGTCAATTCTGTCAAAAGAATGTCATATCCTTTCCAAATTTTTTATGATTATAATAAATTTGAAAATGGAGCAGCTTTGCCCGATCCATGGACCAGCTGCGACACCTCCAATCCGCCTGAAAGTTGTAATAATAAAATGCCAATTACCGGAAATACACTAGGCCCGGGATTTTTAAGCTTCGTTCTTTTTTCAAACTATAATGCAGCAGAGGCAGAAAGATTGGATATAACTGATTTGGTTGATAATTATCATCAAGTTCAGGACGTACCACTTGGAAAATTAGGCCAAGACGACCGTCTACGATTTGAAAATATAATCAACATCTACTAGAAAAAGTAATTACGAATTACGAGAAATACAAAGGTAAAATTATAAAGTAAAATGCAAAGAAATATATCAAAAAATAAAAACACCTGCAAGAAAATAATAGCTTTCTTTGTAATTCTGCTAAGCGTCGTTTTTTATTTCAATGGAAACGTTAAGATCGCACATGGAGCTTCTATAACAATAACTGCTCCATTTGAGGGGACAAATCTGGAAAAAGGCAAAACAACTGTGATTATGGGAAGCGTCTTCCCAAACACTCTGGTGGCAGTATCTTACACTCTAAAACTTTACAAAGGCAGTCAGTTTATAAATGAAATCGGGTCTGGTATCGCCGGAGGCTCTTTAGGGCTTTACCATCCATGGGCAGTGCCAACCACTCTCAATTATGGAAACGATTATAAAATTGAAGCTGTCTGGAACAATAATAATTCTTCGTCTTTTTCACCTGTTTTTTCAATCGGCAATTCTTCGGACATCCCTCCGACCGTAGACATATCAGCCAATCCAATATCAATCACCCCCGGCCAATCATCATATATCCTCACCTGGTCTTCCACCAGAGCCAGCTCTTGCGCCAGCAGTGAATTTCCAACCGGCAATGCGGTAAATAACAGCACAGGAGTATCAACTGGAAATCTTACCACATCAAAAATTTATAAAATCACCTGCATCGGGCCTACTGGAAACGCTTCCGATCAGGTTACGGTTATAGTTTATCCCGTTTATTATTCCAGTCCACAAGTTGATGTCTCTCATTTGTATATCAAAACCTGTCCCGAAATCTCCGTTCCCCAGTGCCAAAATACTATCCCGGTCACCGACACAACCGCAGTGCTATACGGCGTAGGGGGACCGGATCTTACCCTGAATCCAAAACTTCAAACTACGGCTTATTTCCGATATTCAAAATCAGCTATCCCTCCCATCTACTGCAACGACACATACGGCACGAATATGCTCTCCACACCAGACATAGCTTTGGGCGCAGATGGAGAACCGAGACTTTTTTCCCAGATGGTATCGGGATTGACTCCGGACACCATCTATTATTACTGCGCCATTGTTTCCAACAAAAAAAATATCGGTTATGGGGGAGATGAGATAGTGAAACAATTTCATACCAATCCTCTAAAAACCAGAGCTACCACAAGCAATGCTACGCATATTGCTTCAACTTCGGCTACTCTAAACGGTTCTTACAGTTCCGTCAAAACCGTCAAAACTTATTTCAAGTATAAAGAGGAACCAAAAACGAAAATCAACTTCTTGTCTTTTGATTCCATAAAAGAATTTATCGCAAAAAAAATAATAAATACCGCCTTGGCTCAAACGCCTTCGTTCTGGAAAATAGTCGGTGAAAAAAATCATCCCATAAGCAATTACAGCAACCTTTACGGAAATATTAGTTTCAAATTAACCGGATTAAAACCGTCCACCAGATATACTTTTATGGCGGTGGCAGAGAGCGGGACAGGAAGCAATTTTGAAATTACCAACGGCACTACTCTCAGTTTTACCACGAGCACCTCCAGTAATATCGGCGGAAGAGGAAGTGGTGAAGATAACGAAACAACTTGCACACCACCGAATATTTTAAATAAATTCAATGTTTGCGTAAATCCACTAGAAGCGAAATGCGTTTCTCCGCAATATATTTTAAATAAATTTAATGTTTGCGTGAAGCTGTCAGAAGCAACAAAATGCATCTCTCCGCAATATTATGATTTGCAAATCAGAGATTGCGTCAACCCTATATCCTGCTATCCATACAAATTTTTTCCTCCGACCAATAGTTGCATAACTCAGCCAGTCTGCGAATTTCAGGAAGTTCTAAATAAACCGACCAACACTTGCGCGGACCAACCAACATCGGATTTCTGTGAGACACATTTAACGGACCCGGAATGTTCATATGGAGGTGGGTGGACTTGGAACGGCTCCAACTGGGTAAATGGCATTTGGAATGGCATAAATTGGGTAGTGGATAACTGGACAGGACATTGGAACAGTGGAACGAATAATGGTAATAACAACGGTAATAACGTAGGAATAATAAACTCTACCCCGCTATCTTTAGGGCAGACCGCCACCCCGCCAAATCTGGCAATAGTGCGCTATCATGAAGGCATTGAAACGGTTTTCGCTAGGCAAATTATCAGAGATTTAAATTTCGCAAAATTATATGGCTACCAGGAAGGAACAAGTCTGCAGATTTTTGCCGAGGATCTTGCCCATCTTTTCGCCAAAGCGTTCGGCTATATTGACGGCAATGGAAAGGAAATTCGGATCAGTCCGCCGGATGTGGCGGCCTATCAACTGGCGCTTATTGGAAACAAGCTGACTGTGTATGAATACTACGGCCAGGAAATAATGAACATCAGAAACACAACCACCGTCTTTAAGAGCCCCTTCTACTATGAATATTATTTCAAAAAGAATTAGATGCTGGGTTCTGGGGACTAGGTTCTAGAAAAAAGAAGATGGGAAAATCAAAAATAAAATTAAATAAGAACTTGAAGTCACAATCTGTAATTTCAAGTCTAAGGTCACAAATTGTGACTTTGAAACAAATTTGACAATGTATATACATAACGCTACAATTAAAAATGAGGGTGGTCGAACAATTAAGAATGTTGTTGGTTTTGAATGGGATAATGGAAACAAAGGAAAAAACTTTTTAAAGCATAAAATAAGAGACGAGGAGTGCGAAGAGGTGTTTTTTGACCATAAAAAAAAGATTCTTATGGACAAAATCCACTCAGGAAAAGAGGAACGCCATATACTAATAGGCAAGACAAAAAAACAAAAGTTGATCTTCTTGGTTTTCACCATCAGAAAAAACAAAGTAAGAATAATCTCAGCCAGAGATCTTAATAAAAAAGAATATAAATTATATGAATAAAAAAATTCCAAAATTTAAAAACGAATCCGCAGAAAGGGCTTTTTGGTCTAAGTTCAATCTTGCCAAAAATTTAAAGGCAAGTGATTTTGAAAAAGCGTCATTTCCCAACCTAAAGCCTTCTTCTCAACCTATTTCTTTGCGCCTGCCATCGCATCTGATCGCGAGAGTAAAAGAACACGCCAATGAGCTTGATATGCCATATCAATCACTGATGAAGAAATATATAGCGCAAGGCATTTTATCGGAAGTGTAAAAGCCCAGCTAGGCAAGACCTAGCGGAAGACAAGAAAAATTAGGTGCTAGGGACTAGGTTCTAGGTTCTAGAAAAAAGCAAATGAAAAAAGAAATGGGAAAATTTTTCAAAAAAACCTTAATACTGCTAATCATCACAGCTATTTTCCTAGCGCCTGTTTCGGGCGGGGTGAAAATAAATAAAAAAAATAATTTAGCGGTTTAATATGTTAAAATAACATTATGACAACAAAAGAAATTAGGGATGCAATAAAATATTGGGAGGCCACTGCTGAAAGAGATTATGATACAATGCTTGGTCTTTTTAAAATTAAAAGATTCCCTGAAAGTTTGTTTTTTGGACACATAGTTCTCGAAAAAACTTTAAAAGCTCACGTTGTACAAAATACAAATGAACAACCACCATATACACACGACTTGCTAAGATTGGTAAAATTAGCAAAAACTATACACAATAAAGAAGAACTGGAATTATTAAAAATAATCAATGTTTTCAATCTCCGTGCCAGATACCCAGAACAAAAATCAAAACTCTATAAAATATGTACAGAAAAATATACAAAAGATAAATTAGAAAAAATCACAAAATTATATAAATCATTATGTCAGAATTAGAAGTAAAAAAAATAATAAAAAATTATGTAAAAAAACTACGAGCTGAAAATTACCCTATTTCAGCTGCTTACCTGTTTGGCTCTTATGCAAAAGGGAAAGCAAATAAATGGAGTGATATCGATACGGCTATTATCTCTCCAAAATTTAAAAACCGTTTCGGAAAAAGTTATATGAGGCTTTGGGATTTTCGTGAGGAAATAGATAATCGTATTGAACCACATGGTTTTACAGCAACAGATTTTAAAAATCTAGCTGACCCATTAGTTTACGAAATCAGAAAGACTGGAATAAAAGTAGTATAGCCAGTGCTTTAGGTGCTGGCTACTGGCTAAAATGCTAAGTGAAAAATCAAGATGAAAAAATATTTATCAAAAATTCTTATATCGGTGATAATGCTGGCTATTTTCCTGGCGCCTGTTTCGGGTGGGATAAAAATAAATGAAAACAAAAATCTAGCGGTAGAGGTGGAAGTAAATGAGGCCAGGGCACAAACAAAATGTGATGAGATAGGAAAACCTTGTGTTGTTATGGAAGAAGTACAAATAAATAGAAATTCAGCAAAGTTTAATGTAAAAATTATAAATATAAAAGGAGAATTTACTACTGGTTCTTATGGTTTAATAATAAAATTAACTGGAAATACTACTGAGAGCGAAACAATAACTACAGAAACAATCTATTTTATAATAACAGAAGAAACGGAAGAAACTGAGACACAAACACTTTGTATTGGCCAAACGGGTTGTGATAATAATGATAGTACACTACTTACCGAAAACACAAGTTATACACTAATTGCAGGCCCTCTTCCCTTACAAAGTATACAATCAAAAATTACATTCACTACAGCAGTAAAAGATAGTGGGAAAAACGGTTCTGCTGGTAATTTAAGGGTATACCAAACCACCGAAGAAGATTTTGGTTGTGATATTATGCCCCCTGGTGTCAATATTGGAGGTTGTGTTTTACAAGTATTTTTTATACTTTGGCAAGCAACGGCATTGGTTGCCAGACTGGCAGGGCATTTTCTTGATTTCTTTATCTATTATGCTACCGACAGCGCTTCTTACACTAATACTTTCGTGTCAAAGGCCTGGGCCGCAGTTCGAGACATTGCCAATGTGTTTTTCATTATTGCTCTTCTTTTTATAGCCATCAAGACAATACTAAATTTGAATGTCACAAACAACAAAAAACTGATCGGCGCAGTCATTATAGTTGCTTTGGTTATAAATTTTAGTTTGTTCACCACTAAAGTGGTTATTGACGGCTCAAATATACTGGCAAAAATATTTTACAATAATATAACTTCAACAAAAGCAGAAAGTACAGATGCTGCGATTGGAGCCGGGGGAGAAAAATCTATTTCAGTAGGACTGGTTGACAAATTTAACCCGCAAAATATTGTAATGGACGCTTATAATGCAAATCTCGGGTTAGGTTATGCTATTTTTCTGACACTTTTGCTTATGGCTGTTACTCTTTATACAGCTTATATCTTTTTCTCGGTGGCCCTCTTGTTTGTCGCCAGAGTCGTTTCCCTTTGGATTTCAATGATATTTTCGCCTATCGCTTTCGCATCCTATACCGTGCCATTTGAAATACCCGGTTTCGGTCACAAGGAGTGGTGGAAAAATCTTCTGGAAAACGCATTTCTTGCTCCTTTGTTTGTATTCTTTCTTTATATAATAGTAATGTTCACGGAATTCTTGGGTGAAATTACAAAATATCAAAGTGACCCTAGTCTGAGTGATTTTACAGGTATAATGCGACGCTTGCTGACTATGATAATTCCTTTCATCATCATCGTCATGCTTCTAACAAAAGCAAAAAACATGGCGGTAAAGTTCTCCGGAGATATGGGTAAAGCAGTAATGACAGGAGCAAAATTGGTTGGTGGTCTGGCTTTGGGTGCAGCGACAGGGGGAACAGCATTAGCTCTTAGAGCAACTGCAGGCAGAGGCTTAGCTGCTGCTGCAAATTCTGGTTGGGCTAAAAAATGGGAAGCAAAAGGTTATGGTGGAGGTATGGCTAGAAGTGTATTAAAGGCTGGAGGCAAGGGAAGCTTTGATCTGCGAGGGATAAAAATTGCCGGTAAAGACTTAGCTTCAACAGGATTAAAGGTAAATGCTCTTCCTGGTAGACTTGGTAAAACACAAGAAGGTGGATGGGAAAAAACTAGAAAAGACAAAGTAGAAAAGAGACAAAAAAGAGCCGAGGAGTTAAAAGTTGGTGAAGATGAAAAGATAACTCAGAAAATTAACAGAGCAGAAATGGACTTACAGGTGATATTAAACAAGGTTGCTGCAGATTTCCAAAGAATAGACAAAGGATTAGAAGATGAGAGACAAAAGAAAAACGATTCAGTGCGTGGATCCAATGATTACAACGATGCAGTGAATGCAATTGCAAGATTAAAAGCAGAGAAAAAAGGAATAAAAGATGGAACTGCACAAAACGCGCCTAAGGTGATAGGAGGAGAAAATAATGGAAAAACTATTCATGATTTAGAAAATTCAAGTACTGGTATAATTACAACATTAAAAAATCAAAAACAAACTGAGAGCAGAACAAGAACAACTAACTTCGCCAATACAATACAGGGAAATAAATTTACAAGAATATTTGCTGGTAGAGGGGGCAAAGCAAACAGAGAAGCACAACATAAAATAATAATGGAATCAAAATTAGATAGTGGAACAAAAACATAAAATAATATATGACTGAAAAATCAAAAAATTTAATAAAAGAGGGAATGTTGAATTTACCAAAAGAGGTACAAGAAGCGATTGATATTTCTAATTGGGAAAATATGTCTGCAGAAATTGGAAAGAGGTATTTACTTGATGAAAACGAAATTAACACTCTTCAACTAGAGACAGCTTCTTTTTTACTCGGTCTCGTTGACGAAGAATTATATACAAAAAATATTGAAGATTCTGTTGGTATAAGCAAAAACGAAGCGGAAAAAATCGCAGAAGAAGTGAATCAAAAAATATTCAGACCGATATATGAAACTTTGTCTAAAAATATTGAAGAAAAATTGAAAAATAAAAGTCCGAACTGGAAACATACGGTTGATTTTATAACTTCCGGCGGAGATTATTCTGCTTTTATGGAAAAAAATAATGCAAGTAAAGAAAACGAGGCCTTTAAGACAACCACTTTAGATAACAGTTCAAAAATTGAAGATATTAAAAATAAGTTTGTTATATAATAAACATTATGGATACACCGATGGACATATTAAAAATAAAAATAGACAAGGCCAGAGACGTGTTGCCGGAAGAAAGTCGTCGCGCTATTGACGCTATCGACTGGAAAACAGTCATTTTGGCGATGAGAGCAGAAAAAGGCTACAGCTATACGCAACTGGAAGACCTTGAAACTGAAACCGAACTATTGCTTTGCGGGCTTATCAACCCAGAAGATTACCCAAAAGAATTAGAAAAAAGAATGGGCATACCAAAACCCCAAGTGGATGTATTGGTAAACGAAATGAATGAAAAAATCTTCAAAAAAATCCGTGAAGAACTGGTAAAAAATATTGAAAGGAAAAAAGTTCCTGAAAAAAGTTCCGACAACTCAGATGTTTTGAATGAGAATATTGAAAGCAGGGAAGAGATGCTGAAAAAAATAGAAAACCCACCTGCCAGCAATACTTACAGTATAGCTAAGGCAGGCAGGGAACTTACGGCTGAAAATGAACTTCCGGCAGGAGATCTGGAAGAACAAAAAGGGGAACCCTTGGAAAATTCCCCAAGGGTTCCCCTTGGTAATCCACTGGCGCAAAAACTTTCCGGGTCTTTCAAAATTCCAGCCGTGGAAACAAACCACACACTCACTAATATGACAAACCTCCAACAAAAAGAAAAAACGAATCCCCCCAAAATAGACCCCTATAGGGAGATACCGCAATAAATCTATATGCAATTCAAGGTACCACAATTTTTAGAAATAGAAGACAAGATTTTCGGCCCGTTCACTTTCAAGGAGTTCGTTTATCTGGCCGGTGGAGCGGGTTTGTGTTATGTGCTGCTCAAACTACTGGGGCTCTTTTTAGGCGCCATTCCAATTCTAATAGTGGCGGGAC
>CAYZGS010000009.1:0-9619 GCA_964478145.1 uncultured Candidatus Saccharibacteria bacterium
CGGAGCACTTGATATTTTTATACAATAATGTATTATAAATACAATAAAAATTTGTATTTTTATAAATAAATATCCATCAACAAAACGTTAAGGAGGTAGTGTGTCTACTAATAACATATATTCAATATCATTCGATCATTTTAAAATGTTGAATGAAAAAGCAAGGAAAGAAATTTCTTCGCAGGCAATAAAAGAGAATCATAAAATTGCCAGTAAATTTTTTGAGGACAATCCTGGCGTCGATTGGATCGTTATTGCTCATAAAAAGGGTAATATAATTAAAAAGGGTCAAAGCAATGAGGAGCTTTTTGAAAAAGACATAGAAAAATTAGAAAAGGAGGTAGGTAGCGTAGTCTTTGTTTTTTCAAGACCAGTAATTGTTGAAGAATTAAAACATCTTCATGCACGTACCCATTATCTGTGTGCAGAATGCACAGGTTATTATACCAATGATGAAGAAGATGATTGATTGCCCTTATCAAGAAAATTGCTTGGAGGGCAATTTTCTATTTATAAGCAAATTTCACTAATTCCAGACCAAACTTAATTTTTGCCCAATTCAGGGTTCTAAACTTGACCAACAAGGGAGCACTTGATTTTTGTTTTGCAAATATTATTTAAAATTATCAATTTCTTGCAAAATGGATGTTTTTTTTATAGAATGAACCTTGTCGTCTAGACGCTCTGTTGTCGTGTGTTTCAAAGTGTCTTTCGCGTTGTATTATAAGTTTAATTTTTTAAAAACTATGCAAAATAAGGGAAGAATCAACAAAATAAGCAAAATTGTCCCGTTGGGAGATAGAGTGCTGGTTGATCCCGGGGACACGGATACTGAAGAAGGGCACAAAAAAACCGCCTCTGGTATTCTTGTACCCGAAAATATAAACAAAGAAAAACCGGAACAGGGAACTGTCGTGGCAGTGGGTGAAGGAAACTACGAAAACGGGAAACTTGTGCCGTTAAAAGTGAAGGTCGGGGACAAAGTTATCTTCTCAAAATACGGATACGACGAGATAAAAATGAATGACAAAAAATATTTTATCATTAAGGAAGATAACATCTTAGCGATTATAAAGTAATTTAGGCTCTGCTTTAGGGTTTGAGCGGGGCAAAAACCAATAATTATGTCAAAACAAATTTTATATAACGAAGAAGCCAGAAGAATGCTGAAAAAAGGTGTAGATGCCGTTTTTGACGCAGTGAGGATTACCCTTGGCCCGAGAGGCAGAAATGTGGTGTTGGACAAGGGATATGGCGCGCCTACCATTACCAACGACGGGGTGACCATTGCCAGGGACATAACCCTGAAAAATAAATATGAAAATATGGGCGCGGAAATTGTCAAAGAAGTGGCATCTAAAACAAATGAAGTTGCCGGCGACGGCACGACCACTTCGGTAATTTTGACTCAAGTAATAGTAGAAGAGGGTATGAAACATACTACCATGGGCGCGAATGCCATGGCTCTGAGACTAGGCATTGAGAAAGCCTCTGAACAAGTGGTAAAAATTTTAAAGGAGATTTCCAAGCCTATTAAAAGCAAAGATGAAATAAAACAGGTTGCTACTATCTCGGCAGAATCGGAAGAAGTAGGAAAAATCATAGCCAATACCATTGAAAAAGTCGGCAAAGATGGAGTAGTGACCGTGGAAGAGTCCCAGTCTTTCGGGGTTGATTCGGAAGTGGTGGAAGGAATGGAATTTGACAAGGGATATGTTTCTCCTTATATGATCACCAACCCGGATAGGATGGAAGCGGAGTTCAAAGACCCTCTTATTTTAATCACGGACAAAAAAATATCCATAGTAAAGGAAATTTTGCCTCTGATGGAAAAACTGGTTCAGTCGGGCAAAAAAGATTTGGTGATAATTGCGGAAGACGTGGACGGAGAAGCGCTCACTACTTTTGTCTTGAATAAGTTGCGCGGGGGTTTTAATGTGCTAGCCATTAAGGCGCCTGGTTTCGGGGATGATAAAAAGAGTCAATTGGAAGATATTGCGGTGGTGGTCGGGGCGAAGGCGATTTTCAGTGATTTGGTAGACTTAAAACTGGAAAATACCGATTTGAAAGCGCTTGGCAGGGCGAATAAAGTAATTGCTACTAAGGACAATACCATTATAGTCGGCGGTAAGGGCAAGAAAAGCGATATTGAAGCTAGGATATCCCAGTTGAAAAAACAAAAAGAATTGTTGGAATCAAAACATGAGATTGAAAAATACGAAAAGAGAATTGCCAAACTTGGAGGCGGGGTGGCAGTAATAAAAGTTGGCGCAGCCACTGAAACGGAAATGAAATATCTGAAATTAAAAATTGAAGATGCGGTAAACGCCACCAAGGCCGCCATTGAAGAGGGAGTTGTTTCGGGAGGAGGCAGCGCTTTGGTAAAAGTTTTCAAAAGACTTGCCAACAGAAAAGCTTCAGCGGAAGAAGCGCCTGAAATTAAAATCGGATTTGAAATTGTGCTGAAGGCGCTTTTGGCTCCGCTGAAACAAATTGCCATTAATGCGGGCAAAGAGGGCGGCTCTGTTATCGTAGACAAAGTAATGAATTCGGAAAAAGAAAATGCCGGTTATGATGCCTTAAAAGATGAATTTGTGGACGATATGCTTAAGGCGGGGATTATCGATCCGGTAAAAGTGGCGCGAACGGCCATACAGAACGCTTCTTCGGCAGCTGCTATTTTACTGACCACCGAAGTGGCCATCACGGACGATCCGAAAGAAGAAAAGCCGGCAACTCCGGAATATTAGTACAACACAATGAAATTTATTTATAAATTTTTTGACAAGCTTGAGGATAAAATCAGAGGCAAGCTGAGCCATTATCCCATCCTTTACGCTTTGATTGGCGGTGTCGGCATAGTGATTTTTTGGCGGGGCGTTTGGCACACGGCGGATTTTTTTACCGAAGTAATTTTTTCCTACCAACTGGATGGATCCGTTGATTTAGGGTCTTTGCCCTGGTGGGACGGGCCTTTATCTTTATTGATCGGCAGTGTTTTGCTTTTGTCCACAGGCTTGTTTGTGTTTGATTTTATCGGCACTGAGTCAATAATTTCCGGCCTGAAAGGCGAAAAGAAACTAGCGGAAAAAACGGAAGAAGAAATTAAAGTTGAAACCGGGGCAATTAAAGAAATCAAAGAAGAAGTGAAAGAAATATCCCGTCGTTTGGATAATCTTGCGGAAGATCTGGATAAAAAAGAATAAAAGTGATACGATACGAACATATGGAAAATACAAAAAATTACAGTCTTTGGATTGTTGGTCTGGCTTTGCTGGTTTTTTCCGCCGCTTTTTTCCTTTCCGCCCAGGACTTTTCCAAACAGGGGTCTTATGTGGAAGTGAAGGGACTGTCGGAAAAGATAGTGAAGGCCGATACAGCCATTTGGTCAATCAACTTTGAAGTAAAATCAAATAACGTGGATTCTTTGTATGCCGACATAGAAAAAAATGTGGCTACTATTAAATCATTCTTGCTGGGAAAAGGCTTTGAATCGGGAGAAATAAATGTGGCCCCGGTCAATATATACCAGGATACTTACAAGGACGCGTTATTCAGATATAATTCCAATACTCAATTATCTTTATATACCAAAAAAGTTGACCTGGTTAAATCCGCTTCCAAAGATACTCTAATTTTGGTTAAAAACGGAATTGTGATGAATCAAAATTCCGTGGCGTTTGAATTCTCTAATATAAATTCCATCAAACCGGAAATGCTGGCTGAAGCCCTAAAAAACGCGAAAGATACAGCACAAAAAATTGCCCAAGAATCAGGGTCTAGTTTGGGTGGTTTACGTCGCGGAAATCAGGGGGTGTTTGATATTACCGATAAAGACCCGGGTTCGCCCGAATACAAAAAAATACGTTTAGTCTCCACACTAAGTTTTTTACTTAAATAAATTTTGAATTTTTTCCCAAGGAATAGCGACAAGCAAGGTACCTAAAACCACTAGCCCTAGCCCGATGCCCGCTTGCAAAGTAATGCCTTCTGCTAAAACTACCACCGCCAAAATAGCAGTAAAGGTGATAGATAGCTTGTCAATCACTGTTACCGCTACCGTCGGGCCGACAGATAAAGCTTGATAAAAGAAAATCCAAGATAAAGCCCCGCCGAGTCCCGACAAAGCTACAAAAATCCACTGCTTAATGGAAAGGGAAGATAATGCTGTTACGGTTAATTTTCCGAATGATAATGCAGCCAGGGAAACGATGATTGCCATTACGATACCGCGAATAGCTGTTAGTAAATTTGCATCCACTCCTTTTAATCCCAACTTAGCAAAAATAGTCCCGGCGCTAGCCATTAAAGCTCCCAGTAAAGCGTAAATCATATACATCTATATATTTTACCAAACATTTGTAAAATGCAAAAACAGTCAACCTGCCAGGTTGACTGTTTTTGATGTTAAAACTAATCTTTGTTATACTTCAAAGGTGAAAAGCGAAATTAAAATATGTCAGAATTGCAAACAAGACTTCACTATTGAACCCGAAGATTTTAATTTCTACGAGAAAATGAAAGTCCCTCCGCCGACTTGGTGTCCCGAATGTCGGAGGATGCGACGGTTCGCGCAGACAAATGAAACTGTTCTTTATAAGCGCAAGTGTGATTTAACTGGCAAAGATATTTTTAGCATGTATCCCACAGATGCGCCTTTTCCTGTGTACGAAACAGATGCTTGGTATTCCGACCAATGGGACCCATATGAGTATGGAATGGATTTTGATGAAAAGAAACCGTTTCTAGAACAATTCTTTGAGCTTCAGAGTAAAATTCCGAGAATGTCTTTAGTAAGACAAGGAATGGCGGTTAATAGCCCATATGCTCATAGAGTTACAGATCCTAAAAATTCTTATATGACCTTCAGAGCTTCTTACCCTGAAGATTGCTTATATGTATATAATGCCAAATATACCAAAAATTGCTCTGACTCGGCTTGGATTTTTGACTCTGAGTTATGTTATGAATGCGTAAACATTGAGAATTGCTACAATCTAAAATTTAGTCAAGAAAGTAAAGATTGTCGAGACTCTTCTTTTCTTTACGCTTGCCGGAATTGCTCCAATTGCGCTTTATGTGTGAATTTAGTTAACGGAGAATATTGTATTTGGAATAAAAAGTATACCAAAGAAGAGTACTTCAAAAAATTGAAAGAGCTTAAATTAAATACTTTTTCAGATATAAAAAAAGTAGAGGAAGAATTTGAAGAATTTCGAAAGAAATTTCCGGTTAAAGCCGTTACAGAAGTGAAATCCGACAAAGTATCCGGTAATTGGTTCTCAAATTGTAAGAATGTAATTCAGTCTTTTGACTGTGTGGGCGTGAAAGACGGCAGATATCTATTTATGGTTTATGATGCTGAAGATTGTATGGATTATTATGAATGGGGGAACAAAGCCGAACAGATTTACGAATCAGTAAACTGCGGGATAAACATAGCTAGACTTTATTTTTGTAATCAATGTTGGATGGGGGCGACAGATTTGTACTATTGCAATACTTGCCATGGCGCGCGAAATTGTTTTGGTTGTTTTGGATTAAAAAAAGGAGAGTATTCGATTTTGAATAAAAGATATTCAAAAATTGAATATGAAGTTTTAAAAGAAAAAATTATTAAACAAATGAAAGAAATGCCATTCACAGACAAACGCGGTTTTAAATATTTTTTCGGGGAAAATTTTCCGGAAATGTTTTCTGACTTTGCCTACAACGAAACTATTGCCTATTATCATTTTCCTTTATCTCGTGAGGATGCACTCTCGCGTGGATATCTCTGGAAAGACAAAGAAAAGAAAGATTATAAACCAACCATCGAACCAAAAAATCTTCCAGAAACCATAGCGGAAGTTAGTGATTCGATTTTAAATGAGGTTCTAGAGTGTGAAATGAAAGATAGCCCAGATTCTACTGGAGCCTTTCGAATTACCCGGAATGAATTAAATTTTTATAGAAAAATGGATTTACCGTTGCCTCGAGCCTGTTTTAATATTCGCCATTTGCGTCGCATAAAAAAGCGTCCAATGCTTAAGCTTATAAAGAGACAATGTGAAAAATGCGGTATTGATGTTGAGACAGTCTATGATGAAGACTATGCGCCAAGACTTTACTGCAAAAAATGCTATCAGCAGGAGGTTTATTAGCTATCATCAATATTAGACGGTCGTCTAAAAGTGGTGATATATAAAAATTGTAATGAAGAAGAAAGTAAAAAAAATAGTGGCGGTCAGCGGGGGGTTTGACCCGTTGCATATCGGACATATCCGTTATATGCAAGAAGCGAAAAAGTTGGGGGATAAATTGGTGGTTATTTTAAACAATGATAATTGGTTTAAGGTGAAAGAGAAACCCGTTTTTATGCCACACAAAGAAAGAAAAGAAATTATAGAAGCCTTGGAATGCGTAGATAAAGTGGTTATTTCAGGTCATAAAAAAAACACCAAAGACATAAGTGTTTCTAGGGAATTATTGAAAATTAAACCTCATGTTTTTGCTAACGGTGGTGATAGAAAGCCGGAAGATGTTGATATTCCTTCTTCAGAATATAAAGTTTGTAAAAAACTCGGTATAGAAATAGTTTTTAATGTGGGAAAGGGCGGTAAAATAAGGAGTTCCTCTGGACTTTTGAGGGAGTATTCCAAAAAGGTTAAAAAGTAGCTATTGGTTAATATTTTATTTGGGGGTATAATGTCTATATTGATCAGTCGGTGGAGTTTTTAGTATTATGCTAAAAGTATTAAAAAAACAAAAAAAGGTAGTGAAAAAAACCGTAGCAAAGAAAAAAGGAATTAAAAAATCCCCTTTGATAATCCGCCGAAGAAGCAGGAAATCGGTTAAGACCACAAAACTTACAAGATCCCAGCGTAACCCGATCATTGAGCCCGGACCGTATTCGTGGGAATCTCAAGCCGTTTTTAATCCTGCGGTAGTGTCTTCCGGCGGGCGAGTACACCTTTTTTATAGAGCGCTAGGAGAAGATGGAATTTCTCGCATCGGATATGCTTCCAGCAAAGATGGCATAAATTTTGACGAGAGGCTTCTTTATCCGGTATATTTTGTAAAAAACTCCGAGGAAATGAAAAAACATTGGCCATATACTTCTCCTGCCCGTCCTGCCTATGATACGGCGCTTTATGCTTCGGGCGGAGGATGGGGTGGTTGCGAAGATCCCCGCGCGGTATTGATAGAAGAGGACATATATATGACATTTAATGTTTTCAATGGGTGGGATTCTATGCGAGTAGCTGTGACTTCAATCAAAGAAGAAAACCTGTTAAATAAAAAATGGTTTTGGCATAATTTTTCTTACCTTTCTCATCCCGGAGACAGACAAAAGAATTGGGTGTTGTTTCCCGAAAAAATCAACGGCAAATTTGTTATTTTCCATAATTTGGATAAAGGCGATCCAACGCGAGTCGGTGTTACTTATGTGCACAAACTTGATGCTTCGGAAACTCCTTCAGGAAAAGATGCCCCAGATCCTCAAACTTTGCCGGATCATATGGTAGCTTGGCATAGTCGTACGCGTAGCGCCGCTGCACCGCCGATTAAAACTAAGGAAGGATGGCTTCTCCTTTATCATGCTATGGATAAAGATGACCCGGACCGTTATAAATTAGGCGCCCTCTTGCTTGATTTAAAAAATCCAGAGAAAGTTCTTTATCGGGCCCAGCGCCCAATTCTTGAGCCGGACGCCTGGTATGAAAATGACTGGAAACCGGGCATTATCTATGCCAGTGGGGCGGTTGTTAAAAATGGCAGATTGTTTGTGTATTACGGCGGTGGAGACAAACACATTGCTATGGCCTCCATAAAGCTTGACGATTTGACAGACAGTATGAAGAAAAATGGCGCAGTGAAATTAGAAAAAAATAAATCGCTGAGTTTTGAATAAATTTTTATGTTTGTTGTAAAAAGATCAGAGTATAACCCTATCTTAATTCCCAACAAAGACCATTATTGGGAAGAGTTTGCCACTTTTAATCTTTGTCCTGCAAAATATGGCAAAAAACTGTACGGTCTTTATCGGGCCATATCGGCAGTGGACGTATTACAAAATCCTAGCCAGGCTTCAATTATAGGCATTGGAGAAAGCAAAGACGGGATACACTTTAAAAATCGTGTTCCTTTTATTGTGCCGAAAGAAAAATGGGAAAAATTTGGCTGTGAGGACCCGAGGGTGACGTACTTTGAAGGTGTTTTTTATACGTTTTATACTGCTCTCTCAAAATATCCATTTGGTCCAGACGGCATTAAAGTGGCCGTAGCTTTGTCTCGTGATTTAAAAAAAATTGACGAACGGCATTTGGTTACTCCTTTTAATGCCAAAGCCATGGCTCTTTTTCCGGAACGAATAAATGGAAAAATCGTGGTGATTTTTTCTTTTCATACCGATACTCCTCCAGCTAGGACGGTTTTTGCCGTCTTGGATAGGATAGAAGAATTATGGTCGCCGTCATTTTGGAAAAAGTGGGAAGAAAAAATTGATGATTTTACCATAGACTTAAAACGCTTGCCCTACGACCATACGGAAGTTGGGGCTCCTCCGGTTAAAACCAAGTACGGCTGGCTTCTTATCTATTCTCATATCCAAAATTATTTTTCATCGCCCAATAATGCGGATAAAATTTTCGGCATAGAGGCAGTTTTACTGGATTTGAATCCGCCAGCTGGCGGACCAAAAATAATTGGCAGAACTAAAGGCCCTTTGCTTGCACCGGAAGAATCTTATGAACTTTCCGGTTATGTCCCGAATGTGATTTTCCCGACTGGGGCATTGGTTCAAAAAAATACACTTACCATATACTACGGGGCGGCTGATACTACCGTTTCTTCCGCCAAAGTTAATTTGGATGATCTTATTTTCAGCATGCATTTCAAATACAAAGAAAATTTTCATTTTAAGCGTTTCTTAGGAAATCCGATTATTGCGCCTAAGGCTGAAAACAACTGGGAAACTCAAGCTACTTTTAATCCAGCGGCTATACCACTTGATGGGAAAATACATATAATGTATCGGGCTCTGTCGCAAGACAATACCTCTACCTTTGGGTATGCGATGACAAAAAATGGCACTGATATTATAGAAAGATTGCCTCTGCCTGTTTATGTTCCGCGTGAGGATTTTGAAATAAAAAAAATCAGCAATCAGAATTCCGGCTGTGAAGACCCGAGGCTGACAAAAATCGGCAAGAATATTTATCTGTGCTATACCGCTTTTAATAGCACTGGGCCTTGGAGAGTCGCTATCTCTTCTATTGCGGAAAAAGATTTTCTCTCTCATAACTGGAAGTGGGAAAAGCCGTTTCTTATCACTCCGCCAGGATTTGAGGATAAGGACGCTTGTCTTTTCCCCAAAAGATTTTCATTAGGATATTTTATTCTACATCGGGTGGGAGCTGATATTTGCGGCGATTATTTGGATTCACTTGATTTCAATCATGTAGCAGTAAAAAAATGTCTGAGAATAATCGGACCTAGAATAAATACTTGGGATAGCGCCAAGGTCGGGATTTCTGCTCCGCCAATCAAAACCAAATACGGTTGGTTATTGCTTTATCACGGCGTGTCAAAAAGTCATAATACTTATCGCATAGGGTGTATCCTGCTTGACCTGAAA
>CAYZGS010000010.1:0-9242 GCA_964478145.1 uncultured Candidatus Saccharibacteria bacterium
AAATTTCCCCATGGGCTTACAATGAAACTATTGCCCAAGAATACTATACTCTTACCAAAGAAGAGGCGTTAAATAAAGGTTATCGGTGGAGAGAAGAAGAGGAAAGAAATTACCCAATTGAAATTAGGAGTGGTAATATCCCGGATAATATTGAAGATGTCGGCGAAAGCTTTATAGGAAAAGTAATAGAATGTGATCATAAAGGAAAATGTAATGAACAATGTACTGAAGCCTTTAAAATTATTCTAGAAGAATTACAATTTTATAAAAGAATGAATCTGCCAATACCACACTTTTGCTCAAATTGCCGACATTACCAAAGATTAAAACAAAGAAATCCAATGAAGCTGTGGAATAGAGAATGTATGTGTGATGATAAAATCATGGACATAATGGTAAATGTCAAAACAAATTTGAAACTTCTTATGCACCAGATCGACCTGAAGTAATTTACTGTGAAAAATGTTACCAACAAGAAGTTTATTAATAACCCCAAAAACCCTCCGGGATTCGAACCAAAGGATTAAGTATATTTTATCGGATGACTCGGACGGTTCGGATATCGGAGCCTCCGCTTTCGCTACGCCGAAGCCTATAAGAGCGCAGGTGAGCTTCGGCGTAGCTACGGCATGATAAAATCCGCCAGAAATCGAAATCGGATTTTGAAGTCGAAATCGATTATTTGCTTTTTGCTCTGAAGCCCTGAATTTCTCTTTAAGAAGTTGATTTTGATTAACCATCTTGTTTTTAGCTTTACGATATTCGTCAAGCGATAATGCACTTTCAAGATAGGCACTAAGCCAATGATGCTATTTTTTACCTCCCAAATTACATGTCAAATTTATCCACAACATGCTTGTCAATTATATTGACATAGTTTCTATTATGGCTATACTGTAGGTATGATTAAACACATATTTTTATTAGAATTGAGAAATAATCAGGGTATTTCTCAGGCTTTTGTGGCTGAAAAGATCGGCGTTTCAAGGGCAAGTTACATAGAAATTGAAAAGGGGGCGAAAGAGCTTACACTCTCACAGGCGAGTACTATTGCCGAAATTTTTAATATCACTCTCGCTGAACTCATCTCTGGAAAGAAAATTTCTGATGTTAAAGTTTCTATTAAGGATACGCCAGAGAAAAAAGAAAAACAGGAGATTCGTATTGATGTGCCACAAAAAAATCTTAAGAAGTTTAAAGAAGTGCTTCTCTATGTTCTAGAAAAAGTCGGCAGTAAATCCAATGTTGGAATGACTGTTTTATACAAACTCCTCTATTTTATTGATTTTGACTATTACGAAAAATTTGAAGAACAACTTGTCGGGGCGACATATATAAAAAATCATTTTGGACCAACTCCAGTAGAATTTAAAAAAATTGTGGAATCAATGGAATCAAAAGGAGAACTCGAGACAGTTAAGAGTAAGTATTTTTTACATGAGCAGACAAAGTATTTACCGCGCAGAGAACCTGATATATCTGTATTAAACGCAAAGGAAATAAAGCACATTGATGAAGTGCTTTCTCGTCTTTCCGATAAGTCTGCAACTGAATTAAGTGACTATTCTCACAAAGATGTTCCTTGGATTACAGCAGAGGATGGCCGACCTCTATCTTATGAATCTGTGTTCTACCGCACCAAGGACACTTCTGTTAGAGAATATGAGCCCGATCACTTATAAAAATACATCGGGCTTTGATAAAGATATAAAAAGATTACTCAAGAAATTCAGAACTCTTGAGGATGATGTTGAGGTTGCAAAAAAGAACGCCATTGAGTTATTTCACTTGATGAAGATAGACAATAATTCTGTTGAACTGATCCCGAATTTTTGTACTGATGAATTAAAGATTTGTAAAATAAAAAAGTTTGCATGCAAAGCTCTCAAGGGTCGTGGTGTGCAGAGTGGCATTCGTATTATTTATGCTTACCATGTTTTGACTAATACAGTGGATTTTATTGAGCTTTATTTTAAAGGTGAATCGGAAAATGAAAACAAGGAAAGAATAAAAAACTACTTAGGTAATATCTAAATAAATGAAAAAAATTATATGAAAATTGAAAGCAGTGTTTTTAAAAACAACAGAAATATTCCTACGGAATACACATGCTATGGAAGGACATATTTTAAGTAGCGCTATACTCGTCGGCTTGTATGGAAAAGAGCAGAGGCATTAGACTTACTTGTGATATGATATATATATGGAACAAAATAAAATGGGGTATGTTTTAGGATTATTAAGACTGGTAATGGGCTGGATTTTTCTTTGGGCTTTTCTTGATAAATTACTGGGGCTTGGTTTTGCCACTCTGCCTGACAAAGCATGGCTGGCTGGTGGTTCTCCCACTTCGGGGTTTTTGCAATTTGGCGTTCATGGCCCTTTTGCTAGTTTTTATCAGAGTCTTGCTGGTAGTGCTCTGGTGGACTGGCTTTTTATGCTCGGACTTCTTTTTATCGGTGTTTCGCTTATGTTTGGTATTTTTATGAGACTGGGTGGTTCTGTGGGTATATTGATATTATTTCTTATGTACACAGCAGTGGGATTATCGCCGGCCAACAACTTGTTTATAGATGAACATATCATATATATCTTGGTTTTAATAATGCTTGTATTAACTGACGCTGGCCAATATTTAGGTATAGGTAACAGGTGGGGAAATACTTCACTTGTGGGGAAATATAGATTTTTAAAATAGTCGAAAAAATCTTTACTATATTATTAATTTAATAAAAATTTCATGAGAGGATTTAATGCAAACATAGAAAAAGAAACTTTGGAAAATGCAAATTTTCGCAAAGTTTTATATACCGGCAAACATAGCCAGTTGGTTTTAATGAGTCTAAAACCTCACGAAGAAATAGGAATGGAAATTCATGCTGGTAATGACCAATTTTTTCGCTTTGAAAAAGGAGAGGGTAGATGTGTCATTGATGGCAATTTTTACGAAATCGGCGACGGGTCGGCAATTGTAGTTCCAGCCGGAGCTGAGCATAACGTCATTAACACTTCCGAAACAGAGAATTTGAAACTTTACACTATTTATTCCCCGGCTCACCACAAAGATGGAATAACCCGAAGCACAAAAGAGGAAGCGGAAAAAGATAGTCCGGAATTTGACGGAATGACGACCGAATAAATTAAAGATAAAAAACAGAAATCTAATATTGCGTATGCCGAAAAAAACATTTTTTTGTTTTTTATAGGGTATAATATAAGTATGGTAGAAGAGTTTTTTGAAGAAGAATATAGGAAATTAAATAAGGCCCAAAAAGAAGCGGTAGACATTATAGACGGACCGGTAATGGTGATAGCAGGACCTGGTACCGGCAAAACAACAATTCTTACTCTTAGAATCGCCAACATTTTAAGAAAAACGGATACTGCGCCGGAAAATATTTTGGCGCTTACTTTCACTGAAGCGGCTTCCATAAATATGCGCAGAAAACTTTCTGAGATTATCGGCTCTCGGGCATATCAAGTGACAATAAATACTTTTCACTCATTCGCCGAAAGTATCATAAAAAAATATCCGGAAGAGTTTCCGCGTATTATCGGTTCCCGACCGATAGGAGAAGTGGACCAGATTTCCATTATTGAGTTGCTGATTGATTCTACCAATCTAAAGATTTTGCGTCCGTATGGCGACCCTTATCTTTACACCAAAGATATTTCATCAAACATAGCCGCCTTGAAAAGAGAAGGATTGTCGCCGGAAGAATTTCTAAAATTAATAGGCAAAGAAGAAGCCGATTTTAAAAAAATTACCGATCTTTACCACGAAAAGGGGGTATATAAAGGAAAAATGAAGGGAGAATACCAGAAGCTTCAGAAAATAATAGAAAAAAACAGAGAGTTGTCTGATATTTATGAAAAATATCAGAAGGAACTTCTAAAAAGAAAATTTTATGATTTTTCGGATATGATTATGGAGGTATTGAAAGCTATGGGAAAGAGCAAATTCTTGCTTCAAATACTGCAAGAAGAGCATCAATATATTCTAGTTGACGAGCATCAAGATACAAACAATGCTCAAAATAAGGTTATAGAATTATTGGCTTCTTATCACGCTCCCAACCCGAATCTTTTCGTGGTAGGAGACGAGAAACAGGCGATTTTCAGGTTTCAAGGCGCCTCACTTGAAAATTTTCTTTATTTCAAAAATCTATATACCAATGCAAAACTTATCACTCTTTCGGAAAATTATCGTTCCGCACAAGGTATATTGGACGCGTCGCACGGCTTGATGCCCGGGTCTCCTTCGCTTATTTCAAACATATCTCATAAATTTGAAAAAATTTTCATCTATCCTTTTGAAACACAGGAAAGCGAAACTTACTTCGTGGTCAATGACATAAAGAGAAAAATTTCGGACGGAATACTGCCAGAAGAGATAGCCGTGCTTTACAGAAATAATGAAGATGTTTTTAATATCTCGAATTTGATGAAAAAAATCGGTGTTCCTCATCAGATTGAGTCGGATTTGGATCTATTCTCAGATAGGGACGTAAAAAAACTTATAGCCATTTTGCGAGCCATAAATAATTTTGGCGACGACAGGACAATAGTAAACTTTCTGCATCTTGATCTTTTGAATATTGAGCCGCTGGATGTATATAAAATTATAAAAAGCGCCAGTTTAAAAAGGAAATACTCGCTTTTTGATGTTCTTGCCAACCCTGATTCTTTCAAAGATTTGAAATTGCAGAATAAACAGGCTATAAACGATGCCTTTAAAAAACTTTCCATCTGGGTCAAAAAATCAAAAAACACCGACCTGCTGTCTATCATGGAGATTGTGGTCAGGGAATCGGAATTGCTGAAATCAATGTTGGAAAGTCCCGATACGGAGCGCAAATTTGACGCTATAAATTATTTTTTTGACGAAGCCAGAAATCTTGTTTTAAGAAAACCGGACGCAAGTCTGGAAGATTTTTTTGTTTATCTTCAAACGATTGAAAAACACGCTCTTTTTATAAAGAAAAAAAGAACTCATAAGAATAAAGGGATGGTCCGATTAATGACGGCGCATCGCGCAAAGGGGCTTGAGTTTCAGTATGTTTATATTATAAAAGCTTATAGCGGTCATTTTGGCGACAAGCGTTCATTAGATAAATTAAAATTGTTGCCTTCAGTCTATATGTTGACCGGCAAAAAGATAGAAACCGAAGACAATAACGCGGATGAGAGAAGGTTATTTTATGTTGCTCTTACCAGAGCCAAAAAGGGAATCAGTATCACTTATCCCAAAACGGACGAGGATGGAAGGGAGCTTCTGCCCAGCTCTTTATTAGGAGAGCTAAAACCAGAGTTTGTGAAGATAATGGATACCAAATCTTATGAAGAAGAATATCAAAAAAACAGGAAAATAAACTTTGAACCCGAAAAAGAAGAAGTAAATAATCTGAAAGATAAAAATTTTATTCGGAATCTTTTCATTTCACAAGGATTTTCACCCACTGCCCTAAACAACTATCTTGAATGCCCGTGGAAATATTTTTATCAGAATCTTATACGCATTCCCTCCTCTCCCACAAAATATCAACTATACGGCATAGCGGTGCATGGAGCATTGCGCAATTTATTTCGCAGAATGAAAGAAGAAGAAACGGACAAGGAATTCTTACTACAAAGCTTTGAAGGATCTCTGAATAGCTTAGGTTTGCCGGACCGCGACTCTGTGGAATTGTTGGAGAAAGGAAGAAAAGCTCTTTCCAGTTGGTATGACCTGTATGCAAAGAATTGGAATCAGAACGTTTTGACGGAATATCTGATCAGGGGAATCTTGCTTGAAGACGACATCAGGCTAACAGGAATTTTGGATAAGGTTGAATTTATTGACGGAAACATTGTCAATGTGGTTGATTACAAAACAGGCAAGCCCAAGACAAGAAATGAAATAATAAGCAAAACCAAAAACGCTGACGGAAATTATTTCAGGCAACTCGTATTTTATAAAATCCTTTTAGACAGGCTTGAAAATGGAAAGTTAAAAATGCAGTCGGGGATTATTGATTTTATTGAACCGGACGGAAAGGGAAAATTCCATAAAGAAATTTTTGAAATTTCAAAAGAAGATGCTGAATTTCTTTTAAAGGAAATCAAACGGGTGGTCGGGGAGATTCTGGGTCTATCCTTTTGGAATACTCGTTGTGGCAAGAAAGAGTGCGAATTTTGTTCACTACGAGAAATTATGAAGTAGAAGAGATAGCATTCCCGAGCCATTATCCAGCCAACCCAAGAAAAATCCCAAAGCGATGAATAGAATTATTAAAATAACGAGGGTCCAATAATAATTTTTTCCCATTGGCAAATTATAGCAAATATTGGGAGAAAGTTAATTTTGTGATATACTCAATCATTACAAGGTTAATTATATTTTTATGTCAGATATTGTAATCCATAATATTAGAGTTTCTTACGATGAATCTCATGAACGGGTCAGGAATTTTGTTGAATATTTGAAAAACCCGGATCGGAAAGAAGAATTGAAGGCATATTACGATGAAACAAAATCAAGTGGAGATCACAAAATTCATCTTAACGATAAAAATGACAATGAATTCACTTTGATTTGCGACAGCAATCATAACTGCACTTTGAGGTTGAGAGGAATATAAAAATGGATAAAGAAATTCAAAAAGGCAAGGAACATCCGCTTTCTATATTAGCCAATCAAGCCTTTGAAGTTTTTTCTAATTTGGGTTTTGAAATCGCTGCGGGTCCGGAGCTGGAAAGCGAATGGTACAATTTTGACGTTTTAAATGTGGCTAAAGACCATCCGGCCAGGGATATGCAAGATACTTTCTTTATAAAAGCACCAGGTGAGATTTTTGTGCTTAGAACTCATACCACAAACGTTACGGCTCGTGCCATTGAAAAAGCGGGCAAAGAAGGAAGATTGCCTAGCGCTTTTATTTCTATAGGTAAGGTTTTCAGAAATGAAGCTACTGATGCTACTCACGAAATGCAATTTTTCCAGATAGACGGGACAGTGGTAGGAGAGAATATTTCTATTGCGGATTTAAAGGGAGTATTATCTGATTTTTATAAAAAAATATTGGGTAAGAATGCAGAAATAGAATTTAGGCCCAGCTTTTTCCCTTTTACCGAGCCATCCATTGAGGTCTGGGCTAAACTCGGAGGCAAATGGCTGGAAATGATGGGCGCCGGCATGCTCCATCCGAATGTTTTGCGCAATTGTGGTTTAAACCCTGAAAAAGTACAAGGTTTCGCTTTCGGCGGAGGACTGGACCGTATCGCTATGATTAAATGGGGTATTCCAGACGTGCGTCTTTTTTATCAGGGGGATTTGCGATTAAATCAATTTTAAGTATGAAAATTTCTTACAATTGGCTTAAATGGTATATACCTAACGCTCCCGAACCAGAAAAACTCCGGGATATTTTCACCTATCATCTTTGTGAAGTTGAGTTTCTTCAGAAGCTTGGAACAGGGGAAAACACCGATTGGACCTTTGATTTGAATATCTTGCCAAATAGAGCTCACGATTTACTGAGCCATCAGGGAATAGCCCGCGAGCTTGCATCGCTTTTGGATATAAAATTTATTGACCCTACTCTCAAATATAAAATTCCCGATTCAAAACCGACGAATTTAAGGATTGAAATAAAATCAGACAAATGTCGCCGATATCTGGGCAGAATCGTGAAAAATGTAAAAATCGGTCCACCTCCGGACTGGGTAAAGGCGCATCTGGAATCCATAGGGCAAAGAAGCATAAATAACATTGTGGATGCGGCGAATATCGCGATGTATGACTGCGGTCAGCCGATACATTGCTTTGATTTGGATAAGGTTTCAGGCAATATTATTATTCGCGATGCTGAAGACGGCGAGCAAATAACGACCCTTGATAATAAACAGGTAAAATTGACGCCTCAGAACCTTGTCATAGCCGATGGGAAGAATGTTTTAGCTATTGCCGGGGTAAAAGGCGGAAAAATAGCGGAGGTTGATGAAAATACGAAAAATATAATAATTGAAATTGCCAATTTTGATCCTACTTCTATCCGAAAAACTGCGCAAGCTGTAAATATCACTACTGATGCAAAAAAGCGTTTTGAAAATGATTTATCTCCGGAACTTTGCGATTTTGCCATGAAAGAAATTTCTGGACTGATGCTGGAATACGGATTTACGGACTTTCAGGAAGTTGTGGATGTTTATCCGGCAAAGCAAATAGAGAGAAAAATTTCTTTTTCGGCAGAAAAAATTTCAAAAATTTTGGGTATGGCCGTTTCCGTAAAAGAGATAGAAAATATTTTGGAGAGATATAATTTTCAATACAAGGAAAGTTCCGGCAAGTTTGAAATTACCGTGCCGATGATGCGTCTTGATTTAACCGTACAGGAAGATATAGCGGAGGAAATAGGTAGAGTCATCGGATACGACAAGATAAAACCAAAAATTCCAAAAATAGATTTTAGGCCCAGGGTGGATAAAACTTTTTCTAAAATAATTTGGGCTAGAAATAAACTGCTTCAGAGCGGTTATTCTGAAGTTATGACCTACACTTTTCGCGATAATGGGGAAGTGGAAGTACTTGCTTCCGCGTCCGACAAAAAGTTTTTGAGAACGAACCTGGCCGATGGATTAAGAGAAAGCTTAAAGTTAAATCAAATTAACGCGCCCTTATTATTGAATATAAATAAAATTAAAATTTTTGAAATTGGAACTGTGTTTTTGAAAGACAGGGAAGAAATACATGTTGCATATAATGAAAAAGAAAAAATAGTTGAAATTTCTTTAGATAAATTTGTTTCTGAAAAGCTTTCTCCTGAAGAGTACGGATATTTTTCTGCTGAAAAATTCCTCGTGCTCGCGCCGTCGCGCTCCCAAGGCTCTTCAAAAGAAACTTTTCATTCACAAATTTTTAAACCTTGGTCGGTTTTTCCTTTTATTGCCCGCGATATTGCGGTCTGGGTTCCGGAGGATGTTTTATCTCAGGAAGTGCAAAAAATTATAAAAGACAACGTGGGGGAACTTATAGTAAAAGGACCTGAATTGTTTGATAAATTTAAAAAAGACGGTAAAATTTCTTACGCTTTTAATTTGGTTTTTCAATCATATGAACGCACTCTAACAGACACTGAAATAAATAAAATTATGACTAAAATAACTAATAAAATCAAGAAGAAAAATGGTTGGCAAGTAAGATAGTTTCTGATATAATACCGTCAGGTATTTCCTCGCGGCTTGCCGCGAGTACCGTGTAGGAA
>CAYZGS010000011.1:0-9079 GCA_964478145.1 uncultured Candidatus Saccharibacteria bacterium
ATAATAGTAATTTTTATATTTTTTCCAACCAGTTCTTGTTCCATATTTATTAAATTTATGAAATTCATTTTCTGTTAAAAATACGTTCCTACTTCCATTATTGTTCAACAGAACTTTAATCTTATTTATCTTTTCTTTATTATGTTTATCTATCAATGATGTTATCTGCTCTGTAAAACGAGTAGTTAAAGGGATTTGATTTCTTGTTGATAATGAAGTTATTTTTATACTAATCTTATTTCTATCTATATTTTGCGAATTTCCATCATCTAAATTACCTCCCAAACATTTGAATAATGTGCATGCTTTATAAAATTCAATCTGATAAAATTCGGTTAAATTTATTCTTTTCAAAACTTGTTTGCATATTTTTTCAATTACTGAGACATTTATATTTTCAAAAATAAAAATAGCTAATTTATTCTTTTTAGATTTTTCATTACTATCAAAATATTTATGTGCATCTTTTGCTCTATGTAATGTCCCAATCCCAATTTTACAAACATCCTTAATGTTGTGTTCAAAAATGTATAAAATTTGACTTTTGTTTATCCTACTCATAAGATTTTATTACTAATTTTTCTTTTTTAGTTTGGATAGCATATTTATATTATAACAAACAACATCATAAAAAGCTTTAATATTTCCTGATCACCGCTTTTAGGACCGCCAAGACATTTAAGCTTTCCTTCGGGAATATCGGCTTATAATTTTCATTGGCCGGTTCCAGCCATATTTTATTCCCTTCTTTTCGGAAATATTTCATCGTGAATTCCCCGTCCACTTCCGCTATGACAATTTCTCTGTCTTCCGCTTGATTGGTCTTCTCCACCAGCACCATATCTCCTTTTTCTATATGCGCGTCTATCATAGAGTCGCCATCCACTTCCAGCATATAAGTGAATTCCTTCTTTTCTATCAGCATATCGTCCAGGCTTACGGTATTGCCCTGTTCTTCTTCCGTGTCCGACGGGAACCCGGCTTTGACCAAACCTAACACAGGAATCTCTCCGAAGGATTGAGTCGGGATTAATCTGCCTAGATGATCTTTAGCCACAACTCCCGCATCCATAAGTTTATTCACAATTTTAAAAACAGCATTTTTTGATTTGAAATCAAAAAGTTTTAGCATCTCTGAATATGTGGGCATTCTTTTATTTTTCCCGTAAAAAGATTCCAGCTTTGTTTGGTAAATATTCACCATAAAATAAATTCAGAAGAGGCTTGCCCGCTATTGCTACGCAAAGCGTTGCAGACGGGGAAATAAGCGCTTAAAAAAATTCTGTCTATTGTAAAAACGAACTTTTTTTAAAAGAAGCTTATGGTCCCGAGCTTCCTTGATATACTCTTCCCCGCGAAGAATTTTCAAGTCAATTATCCTATTAATTCTTTGTATTTCTCTTTCTACTGTTTTTAAATATTGTTTTTGCGACATAATTTAAAGGAGTGAAACGACTATAAAATTTGTCGCCCTGTTAAATGCCTTCAGGCAATTTTACTTCGTAAAATTATTTAACAGGGTTAAGTAAAATATATTCGCTACGCTCATTATTTATAACATTAACAGTATAGGTGAACGAGCGTTCACTGTCAACAACATACCTGTGGATAACTAGACAAGGCCGGTCCTTTTATGAAGGACCGGCCTTGTCTTTTAAGCTTATTTTAGATTGGTCGGGTCCCAGCAGAGACGCAAGTTTTCATTCAGACCGTCCAACCTAGACATATCCTCTTCTTTAAGTTCAAAATCAAAGATATTTATGTTCTCTTCAATGCGTTCTTTGTGGACAGATTTAGGGATAGTGATGCATCCATGCTGCAGACTCCAGCGCAACAGTATTTGAGCATTTGTCTTGCCATACTTTTTTGCAACTTCTGTTATTGTTTTGTCGTTTATTTTCTCGCCCTTCGTAAGTGGTCTGTACGCTTCAAATTGAATGCCATTTTCTTTGCAATAATTTAATAATTCTTCCTGATATAGAAACGGGTGAAATTCCACTTGGTTCACCGCCGGCATAACTTTCACGTATTTTTTCATCTCTTCCAGATGAGCAATAGTGTAATTTGAGACACCGATGGCTTTGGCTTTCCCGGATTTATAAATCTCTTCCATCGCTTTCCAAGTCTCTTCCCTCTTATTGATGCTAGCCACTCCTTCACCGTCCGCTGTCGGCCAGTGAATCAGATACAAGTCCACATAATCCAACCCGAGTTTTTTAAAAGACGCATCTATCGCCCGCAAGGCATTATTGTGCCCTTGGTCGGTATTCCAAAGTTTAGTAGTAATAAAAATTTCTTCTCTTTTTAGCCCAGATTCGCGTATACCCTCCCCAACTCCTTCTTCATTGCCATACTGACTCGCCGTATCTATCAATCTATACCCGGCCCGAAGCGCCCACTTTACCGCCTTTACCATCTCTTCTCCATCTTCTGCCCTATAAGTCCCGAGTCCAATAACAGGCATTTCCACTCCATTATTTAAAACCATTTTCGAATTTATGTTCAATTTATTCATATATTTATTTATATTAACATTATATACCTACTTTACGAAAGTGACACATTCTCTGCACGTGCAGAAAATGTGTCACTTTATAGATTTACCTTTAGTCTATATTATTTTTTAGGAAAACCAATATAGACATAAAGAATTTTTTTACCACTTATGGCAAGGGCGATGGAACGCATACACCCATCATCAATATCTCCTTTCATTTGTCTTTTTAATCTTTTCCTCCCTTTTGTGCCAGTTCCTCCTTTGAAAATAATCGGCAATAAATATTTTTCTTTTTGCAAAAGATGTATATTCATTTTTAACATATTCGGAATGCTGTATCTAGACCTCTTTTTTAAAAGCTTTGGGTTATGTTCTATTGCATATTTAACTTTTCTTGCGGTTTCAACCAGTGAGCCATTTGTCCAGGATAAAGGTAGGTCTCCTGCTCTTTTTCATACCCCGATTTCATTTGTTTTTACTTCTCCCAGGTACCAATTATTGTTATTATATGCCACAAGCCTTTTTTTATATTCATTTTCTATTATTTTATCAAGTTGAGATTCTTTTAATCTCATTGCTTTTTTATGAGCTCTTTTTAATTTTTGTTTAAAAATATTTTCAGGTACGAAATTAAGGTGTTTTCTTCTGTCTTTTTTCGCACTAATAAAGTCAGAAACAATAAATGCTCTTTTCACTTCAATACTTTTCACTTTCTTAAGTACTTTCATTATTTATTTTAACAAAAATTTTAAGAGTTAACTTTCGGCTCTTCGACTTTGCTCAGAACCTGCGGTCACTGTGTGACCTTCGGCCTGTATTGTATCGCCTCCAGAATATGATTTGAATTTATTTCTTCCGAATTCTCCAGATCGGCGATGGTGCGGGCTATTTTGATGACTCGATGATACGCCCGGGCGGAAAGAGCCAAACGTTCGGCGCTGTCATCCAGCAAATCTCTCACTTCTTTCCCGAGCTTTACCATAGAAGACAAGTCTTTCACATTCATTTCGCTGTTTGTTTGGATGCTTTTTCCCGATTTTTCAAATCTTTTTCTTTGAACCTCGCGCGCTTTGGTCACTCTTTCCTTGATGCTCCTGCTTTTTTCTCCATTCCCTTCTTCCCCCAATTTCTTGTAATCCACGTTACCTACGGAAACCCATAAATCAATGCGGTCCACTATCGGCCCCGACAATTTTCTTTTATATCTGTCCAGGTCGGAAGGTTTGCAAATGCACGCTTTATGCTTTGAGCCCGCGTTCCCGCACGGGCAGGGATTCATCGCCGCCACCAATATGAAATTGGAAGGGAAAATAGCTGAGCCTTTAGCCCGAGAAATGGAAACGACGTTGTCTTCCAGGGGCTGGCGTAAAGATTCTATCACTCTCTTTTCAAACTCGGGGAATTCATCCAGGAACAATACTCCCTTGTGCGCGAGGGTCACTTCGCCCGGCTTCGGATATGTCCCTCCACCTATAATAGAGACATAAGAAGAAGTATGATGCGGAGCGCGAAACGGAGGCACGGATACTAGCTCCCCTCTCGTCGCTCCCGCGACAGAGTGAATGCCGGTGATTTCCAAAATTTCCGGAAGACTCAAATCCGGTAATAATCCGGAAAAAGCTCTCGCCAGCATTGTTTTTCCGGTGCCAGGTGGACCATACATAGCGATGTTGTGTCCGCCGGCAGCGGCTATTTCCAATCCTCTTTTGGCGCCTTCCTGTCCTCGGATATCGGAAAAATCGGAACTGATTCTTTCTTTTTTATAATTTATTTCTGTCTTTGGTTGAATGGATATTTTTTTTCCTGGATTTTTGCCGGTTTTTGTCGGGATATTGATATGTTCCACTACTTCTTTCAAATTTTTCACGCCAAAAATTTTTATTCCTTCCACCAAGGCGGCTTCCACCGCATTTTCTTTCGGCAAATAAATTTCTTCATACCCTTTCTGTTTGGCTTCCTGCACCAGAGGCAGCGCTCCTCTGATATTTCGGAGTGTTCCGTCCAATCCAAGCTCGCCCAAAAATATTTTCTTCTCCGAATTAAATTTCAAATCCTCGGATGCGAGCATATAGGCAAGGGCGATGGCCAAGTCGAAGAATGGACCTTCTTTTTTAATATCGGCCGGCGAAAGCGAGACGATTATTTTTTGGTTCTTGGCTTTGGGAGATTTAAAACCTGAATTTTTTATGGCAGAGCTTACTCTGTCTTTGGATTCATCCACCGCCTTATCCGGCAAGCCCACCACGTTGAAAGTATGCAATCCGCGCGACAAATCAACTTCAATCATCACGATGGTTCCCGAAAGCAGATTTACTTGTGCCGAATAAACTCTTGCGAAAGACACGGTATTTATATCATTTTTCTAAAACTTCTTATCTTTCTAAATGCTCTTTACAGGTTCTGGCCGCGGGGTTGGCTTCTATGCGATCCGCTTCAATGTGTTTTTTGCAAATTTCGCATCGGCCGAAAGATTCTCTATTCAGTCCCTTAAGCGCTTTTAAAATACTGTTTAATCTTAACTCTAAAACTCTCACCATAGAACTCCTAGCCTCAAAATCTTCAAATCTGTCCGCCATATCATTTTGGTCCGTTTCCGAGTAATTCATTTCCTCCGGTGTTGCTTCCCACTCATTCGTTTCCGGATTCAATTTCCCCATATCGCGCACTTGTTCAAGCAAAGACTCTTTCTCTTTTTCCAATTTCTCTTTGATTTTCTTTTTATCCAACATCCCAGTATAATAGCATCTTCAATTTTTTTCACAAGCATAATAATTATGCACGATAGGCATTATTTAATATGGCTGGAAGCAAGGCGCAGAATTACTTCGCGGGCAGCCGGTTCCGAATTGGCAACAATAATGGAATTATCATCCGCAAATATGTACATTAAAACAATCTCCCCGTCATGGTCATAGAGAATCCGAGCATTCTTATTTTCCACAATACCATTTTCAAAATCTTCGGTAAACAAATAGTTTGTTTCAGAAGAAATACCTACCCCAAAAAACCCGTGCAAATCCGACAACATTTTGCTTTCCCAAACCCTCATTATTGGAAAGACATCGGTAAAGGAGCGTGCTTGAAATAATATGAAAAAATCCTTTGTTTCTTTATTTACCGTACCTATTAAAAAAGCGTCGCTCACAAAATCAGCCTGATCCAAAACAAGATTGCTTTTCAGAAGGGCTATAAATTTTCTAAAACCTACGACCTTTTTATTTTCCGTCAAATAGATTCCTTCCACTCCGCCGATTTTTACTTCCGTACTATTAACTTCGTTTAGAATAGTCTGGGTTATCTCGTCCTTACTCAGCTCATCCACAGCTTTGAAAACAGTCTGATCATTAAAAATAATCGGAACAAATTGCGGCGCCACTGAAACAATGTTTATATTTTCCCTGAAAAATTCCAAGAAAACCAAAACTACTAAGGCAAAAAACACCAGTATGATGCTTATGGACATAAACAATTTATTCCTCTTTGATCTGGGGGATAAATTTTTCTTTTCCGCTTCATGCTCTTCTTCTTCGTGAATTATTTTCTTTATCAGTCCTCCTTTGTCGCTTTCAATTGCCTTTACCATGTCTTCGGTATAAGTCTGAACATTCTTGCTTTTTAGTTTATTATCCTTTTCCATTTTAAATTCCAAAATCCTTTTTACAATTCTAACAAACATTTGCTTGAGCTTCCATAAATTTTGGCTTCTCAAGGCCTTGCCTTTGGAATACCCTTAAGGTAAGGTCTTTTCCCGCTAATTAAGGTTTTCTAAAAAAGGTAGGGTCTGCTTCTTTGATAGATAAACTGATTTTCCCTTGTTCTCGGTCCACTTTTATAACTTTTACCGGTACTATCATCCCGTCTTTTATTATATCGCTAACTCTCTCCACCCGAAATGGAGCCATTTCGGAAATATGCACCATCCCGTCCGTAAACGGATTGAGCCGGACAAACGCCCCAAAATCCGCCATTTTCACCACTTCGCCTTTCAATATTTCCCCAACTCTAAATTCATGGGTTATTTCTTCCACCATGGCTTTAGCCGCTTCAGCCGAACCATTTTTGCCAGTTAGATACACTGTTCCGTCCTCTTCTATGGTTATCTCCGCTCCCGTTTTTTCCTGTATTTCCTTAATCGTTTTTCCTCCTCCGCCTATAACCATGCCTATCTGGTCGGGCTTGATTTTTATAATCAAAATCTTTGGAGCATTTGGAGAAATATCTTTTCTAGGCAATGCGATTTCCTTTTCAATTTCATCTATGATTGCTATTCTCGCTCTCTTGGATTGCTTCATCGCTTCACCCAATATTTTTATCGGCACTCCTTCTACTTTCACATCAAGCTGGATAGCGGTTATTCCTTCTTTTGTGCCGGCAACCTTAAAATCCATATCGCCGTGATGGTCTTCCGGCCCCTGGATGTCGGTCAAAATCTTGTACTCAAGATTTTGACCCTGAGCGAAGTCGAAGGGTTCATATCCCTCGCCAGCTCGGGATTTTGCTTTGCTCAACATCGGTCCCATAGCCACCCCGGCCACCGGCGCCTTGATAGGCACTCCACCATCCATCAGGGCTAAAGTAGAAGCGCAAATTGAGGCTTGGGAGGTTGAGCCATTGGATGCCATTGATTCGGAAACCAGGCGCATGGTATACGGAAATTCGGTTATGTCCGGTAACACCATAGCCAGCGCCTTTTCAGCCAAAGCTCCATGCCCGACTTCTCGGCGATTGGTAAAACCAAAACGGCCAACTTCTCCGGCAGAGTAAGGCGGAAAATTGTAATGGTGCATAAATCTTTTTTCCGTTTTTATTTCCATACCGTCTATTAAATTTCTCTCTTCCGGTCCGCCCAAGGTAAGCACTGAAAGCACATGCGTCCCCCCGCGATAAAAAATTCCGCTACCGTGCAAAATTGAAGAAATCCCTCCGGCTTGAACATATAGGTTTCTAAGTTCATCCATTTTTCTTCCATCGGGACGCTTATTTTCCTCGATAGCTTTCTGGTGCAGTATTTTGTTTTCTGTTTCATCAAAAAGATCGTCTTCAACGGTAAAATCATCTCTGTCCGGATATTTTTCTGCCACTATTTTATTCCAAACGCTATGTAATTCATCTATTTCTTTTTTCCCAGGCCCGGCAAAAATAGCACCTTCTATTTGGGATAAGATGTTTTCATTAAATAATTTTACAGATTCTTCTGAAACTTTTTCTTTTTCTATCACTCTTTTAGGAATGCCAATTTCAGCCACTATTTTCTTCTGAAAATTCTCCAGTTTAGTTATTTCCTCGCTTGCCTTTTTTAATCCCTCCTCCAACTCTTCCTCCTTGGTTTGATGGGCTGACGCTTCAATCATGTTTACATTCCCGTTTTTCCCGCATACGGTCAGATCAAATTTATATTGCACATCGCTCTCTCGCAAATTCCGCAATGGGTTTACCCGCACACTAAAATTAGCGTGCGGGTTTATCTTCAAATCCTCATCCGCATATTTACCAATATGCACACAACCTACCGGTCCGGCCCAGGGAATATCAGATACTGCTAAAGCAAGGGAGGCGGCGTTTACCGCCAAAATAACGGGATTGTTTCCGTCCACTGATATGACCGTCACTATCACCTGCACCGCATGGCGAATGGACTGGTCAAAAAGCGGACGAAGGGTTCTGTCAATAACCCGGCTAGCCAGGATGGCGCTTTCAGACGGTTTGCCTTCTCTGCGGGTAAAACGCGAACCTAAAATTTTTCCGGCGGCGTAAAATTTTTCCGCATAATCCACCGTCAAGTTGAAAAATCCCAAACCTTGCTGTCTGTCTTTGGAGATACAGACGGTTGCTAAAACTATTGTTTCTCCGTACTTTAAAATTACCGACCCATGGGCTTGTTCGGCTAAATCGGAAAAAATGGCAGTCAAATTTCTACCGCCAATTTCCACTGAATACTCTTTTTTCTTCATGTCTTATTGCTCCTTATTAAAATCCTATTAAGTATTTTTTCGGGTTTAGGGAAAGATCCACAAAATCATCCACCGCCTCCCGCAACTTGCCGGAAGTTGATTTGCCGAAAGAAACCACTTCCACCTGCACTCCGATAGTTTGCAG
Organism: uncultured Candidatus Saccharibacteria bacterium; assembly: GCA_964478145.1. Lineage (GTDB taxonomy): Bacteria > Patescibacteriota > Minisyncoccia > Phycocordibacterales > UBA9973 > UBA9973. The sequence goes on from CAYZGS010000011.1 coordinate 8,594, forward strand.
ATACTCCACCAAGGGAATATAATCCCCGTCTCCGGACACTATCACCACCGAATCAAGCCTGGGCGACATCTTAATGGCATCAACCGTCAATCCCACGTCCCAATCGGCTTTTTTCGTCCCGCTGGAAAATATCTGTAAATCTTTCGTTTTGGTTTCTATACCCAGCTTGCCCAACGCTTCAAAAAAATTTTTTTCATCCCCTGCCTCGGTGGTAATAACATAAGCTACCGCCCGGACCAACTTTCTGCCCGCTACCGCTTCCTTCAAAACCGCCCCAAAATTCACTCGCGTCTTGTATAGATTGCGGGCTGAATGATACAAATTCTGGGTATCAATAAAGACTCCAACTCTTTGCTCTTTGTGTTTGATGACTGTCATACAAAATCAGATAACAAAAAATAAATGGGGCTAATTAATTATAGCCCATATTTTAATATAAAACCAATTGTTTAGTTAACCTTCAAGGGTGACACTGTGGATAAATAA
>CAYZGS010000012.1:0-8911 GCA_964478145.1 uncultured Candidatus Saccharibacteria bacterium
TTTCTTCCGCTACGCTCCAGAAAAACTTCGTATATCCCTGACGTTATCGGAAATAAATTTAACCATTTAGGTTTGACATAATATTCGTTATCTGATAAAAATAATCTACGCCACAATCAAAAAGGAGGTGATGAGAAATGGTAAGAAAGAAAAAGGTAGACACCACCTTCTTGACGAATGACCCCAAGATTAGGGGAAAATTGATGCAGTTGGGGCATGCTTTTACTCAGGCGGTTGCCGAAGGCAACACTGAACTGGCAAAAAAGATTCGTCAGGAGGCTCTTGCTCTCAAAACGGCGTGAACACAGGGGGCAACCGCCAGAATGGTTGCCCCAATTTTTTAAAAAACAAATGGCTAAATTTACATCCGATAACAAGGAATATCAGGTTCCAGAAATTTGCCTTAATTACATTCTTAAGGAGTGCAAATTTTTTCCACCCAAATTCGCTTCCGCTACGCTACAGCGAACTTCTGATATTCCCAAACGTTAGATGGTGAATTAATTAATCTTTATATTTTTTGTTCTCTCTATTTATAACTTTATAAACTACTTTGGTAATTCTTCTTTTACATCTTTTGCATTATCAATAAAAAGAACACCTCTTAAATGATCTGTTTCATGCTGGAATATTTGAGCCAAAAGGCCCGAAGCGCCCCTTTGAAATTTTTTGCCGTTTTCGTCATAAGCCGTGACGGTCGCCTTTTTGGATCTGCGATTTTTACCGTAAAGCCAACGCACGGAAAGACACCCCTCCGGCAGCCATTCCTTTTCTTTTGAAAGTTTTGAAATTTTTGGATTGATAAAAATTAGATTTTTCTGTATTTCTTCTTCCGGAATTTTTTTGAACTCTTTTTCTCCCCTGACAAAGTCTTTATGAAAAATTTTTCCCGACACTACGAAAGTAGAAAGGAGATAGCCTATCTGCGGGGCGGCGATGGCCACTCCATCGCTCTGACTTTTTAAAGCTTCAGACATTTCCTTTAACACTTTTTTTATTTTTGGGGTTGTAATTTCGCCCACCGGAATCTCTTTTGTGTGTTCACGCAGAATTTTATCTTCTTTTTGAACTATCTTTTTCATTCTATTTTATTTGTTTTCTTTTAGATATTCCAGAAGCTTATCCAATTTTACGTTTTCTTGGGATCTGTTGGACATATCGCGTATGATTACTGAATTATCAAGCGCTTCTTTCACCCCGAAAATAAGAGTTTAGGGGACTTGCAATTTTTCAGCTACAGCCAGCTGGGAACCGAGGCTGTCCTTTGAGAGCGACTGAGCCATAGGGATGTGCGCTTTTCTCAGGATTTCAATTATATTCAGACTTTTTAATTTCGCCTCGGGGCCAAGTTGGATAAAATATACTTTTGGTTTTTTTAATATGCGAGGGGAGAGTTTCCTGTACCATTTCGCTTCAACTATTCTGTCTACTCCCATTGAAAAACCTACGGCTGGAACGTCTTTTTTCCCACCAATTTTTTTTGCCAGGTAATCATATCTTCCGCCAGAAGCGATTTGTACTGGTGGCCCGTCGTCTTCTTCGTTTTCCGTATATACTTCAAAAACAGTGCGAGTATAATATGAAAGTCCGCGCGCCAAATTTTTATTTATATTATATTGGATATTCATCTCTTCCAAATATTCTAATACCTCTTTAAAATGTTTTTTACAAGAAGGGCATAAAAATGAAATTGCATCCGGCGCGTTTTCATTTATTTCCTTTGTTTTTTCTTCTTTAGAATCCAAAATACGAAGCGGATTTATTTTTAAGCGTTCACGATCTATGGCAGGCAGACCACTGATATGTTTTCTGTAATAATTTACAAGTTCCCTGATATAACTATTTCGGCATTCTTTATCACCGATAGAGTTTATATCAACAGAAAGATTTGGCGCTCCTGCTTCTTCTAAGATGTTTATACCTGTTTTAATTACCAAGGCGTCCATAATACTCTTATCGCTGCCGAGGCAATCCAGGTCAAATTGCCAGAATTGCCTATAGCGTCCGCGTTGGGGCTTATCATGCCTGAAGACCGGTCCACATTGGTAAAACATCACAGGCTGGGGCACATTTTGCATTCCGTGTTCTATGTAAGCGCGCATCAACGGAGCCGTATGTTCCGGCCGGAGCGCTAAATGATCTCCGCCCTTGGTTTTGAGGTTATAAATTTCTTTATCCACAATATCGGTACCTTCGCCAATGCCCCCGGTAATAAGCTCTTCATGTTCTAGAATTGGAGTTTCAATCGGTTTAAAACCGTAGTATACCGCTATTTCTTGCGCTTTTTCAAAAAATCCCTGGAAAAAATAATATTCATCATTCATAAGGTCTCTCATTCCTTTTGGTGATGGAAAATCCTTTATCTTCGTTCGGGTTTGGGCCCCTTTTGAGGCTGTGTGCTGTTTTGATTTTTTCATAGAAATTGGTTTATTTTGGTTTATTCGGTTTGTTTATAGTTCCCAGGCAACACATTTATCTTGTTTATCGGCAATAGCCGCAAGAATACTTTTCCTATCAAAAGTTTTTTCGGCACCGCACCCCAATACCTTGAGTCAGAACTGGCGGATCTGTTATCGCCCATCACAAAGTATTCGTCATTTTTTAGTTCAAAATGCACAGTATTGTCCGCCGTATTTTTTACGTATGGTTGATCAAGTTTCAAACCATTGGGATATTCTTTATTGGTCACCATAATGTCGTTTCCTTTTATATCTAATGTTTCGTTGGGCAGACCGATTATCCTTTTGATAAAAAATTTGTCTGTGTCATTGGGATATTTGAAAACTATTACGTCATCTCTTTGCGGATCGTTTAATCTATAAGATATTTCATCTATTATCAGGTATTGCCCGTCTTCAAAAGTGGGGACCATAGAAGAACCTGAGACTATAAATGGTTGAGCGATAAATACTCGTATAGGAATGACTATGGCTATCGCTACTAGAGCGAAGCGTGCCAGCTCCCAAAATGAGCGTCCGGTGGATTTATTTTTGATTTCCCTTTCAATTTTCTCCTCTTCCATTTGTATATTCTAACATAAAAAAATCTTGACACAATGGAAAAGTTTGATGTGTAATAAAAAGATATAATCCCTCTCGACCTCCCCTGACAAGGGGGATTAGGGGGTTAATTGGAAATAAAATTGTTTTCTGTTATGATAGAAATATGAAATTAGTAGTTGGTTTGGGAAATCCGGGCGAAAAATATGAAAATACCAGACATAATACCGGACGGATTATGGTTGGGTTGGTTGAAAATAAATTAAGCGATATGAAAATCAAATTTCTTACCCCCGATAATTTTATGAACAATTCGGGCAAAGCGGTAGCGCCTCTCATTAAAACAAAGAAAGATTTAAAAGATCTTGTGATTATCTATGATGATATTGATTTGCCGCTAGGCAAAATGAAGATTTCTTTTAATAGGTCTTCCGGCGGGCACAATGGTTTGGGTTCGGTCATCAAAGCGCTAAAGTCCGAAGAATTTTTGCGTATAAGAATCGGCACTTCGCCTGCTACTCCATCCGGAAAAATTAGAAAACCAAAAGGAGAGAAAGCGGTGCTGAATTTTTTGCTCGGCGAATATAAGAAAAGCGAATTAGACGAACTGAAAAAACTTTCTAAAAAAGTGGCTGAAGCATTGGAGATAATTTTTACAGAAGGGAAGGGCAAAGCCATGTCTCTTTTTAATTAGAAAGAATACAACCCCTCCTGACCTCCCCTTGTCAAGGGAGGAACCGTAACGTAAATCCCCCTGACAAGGGGGATTTAGGGGGTTAAACATTTCCAACGAAATACAACCCCAACCCTCTTGTCAGGGAAAGAATCAAAACTCTTTATTATAGGCATTCACCCTACACACACTTGACATTTATCTTCAAAAGTGCTATACTTTACATAGTTCGGTTCATCAAAAGTTAATTTAATTCAATTTTTCCCATTCCAAAATTTGGAGGATTTATGTCTGATTTACAGAATTTAGTTTTTTGTTTTTCTTTTTTTTCTGGTTTTATTGTCTTTATGTTTTCTGTGTTTTTGTTTATATTTCCAGAAGATAAAAAAGGTTTTAAGAAAAAAGTATGGAATCCTTTTTATTTGGATTCAATAATTCTTACAACTTTTGTTCTTATGATTTTTCCTGTATATTCTGTAGTAGTAAAAGGATGGGGATATGAGGGTGTTTTTTTTGTTAAATTAATAAACTACGGAGCAATTATCTTTATGTTTATTAATTTAATAATTTTCTTTATTCTTCGTTTAAATTTTAAAAGAAGGCTAAGGAAAAATGGGTATGAGATTAAAATGTTTTCCGTTTTAAAGGGGATTGATGGAAAAGGAGTAAGAGCAGAAAATTAACAATCCGGCTCGGAGAAAATCCGACCCGGATTTTCTCTTTTTACACCTCTTTCACCGCCTCTATGATGATGCTTTTTTCGCCGTTGCGCAGAGAGACCTTGCCAGAAAAGGCGATACATTTTTCGGGAGCGAGTATATCCATGGCTTCCCTGAATATGCTGGGAAAAACCACAGCCTCTATGGTTCCGGTTAAATCTGAAATTTTTAGAAAGGCCATGCGGTTATTTCCTCCTTTGGTGATAATTACTCTAGATGTTTCTATAATGCCGGCAACAGTAACTTGAACTCCGTTGTCTATTTTCTCTTTTATCCTTTTAATATTCACATCCCGGCTTTCCAACTTTTCGCGCAGGCGATCAAGCGGATGCCCAGAAATGTAAAGTCCCAAGAGTTCTTTTTCCCAAAGCAGTTTTTCCGCCAAAGTGGCGGGCGGGGAATCTTTCAGCTTGAAAGAGGGAAGCTCCTCTTGAGCCATTCCGCCAAAAAGAGAGACTTGATTTTCGTTTTGCTTGGAAGACTGATGATTGTACTCTAGCATGCTTTCAAGATTATGAAGGAGGGACCCTCGTTCTCCAAATTCATCCATGGACCCGGATTTGATTAAGGCCTCCATGGATTTTTTATTCAAATTTTTGTGCTTGATTCTGTCCAAAAAATCGCTAATTGATTTGAATTTTCCTCCGCCAGTTGGCGGATTTTTTCTTTCGGCGATTATAGCGTCGGCTATATCAGTACCCAAATTCTTGATGGTATAAAGTCCGAATCTTATTTTCTCACTAGTGTTTTTCTCCTCGTCTCTTATGACAGTAAAACCCCCATAGCTTTCGTTAATATTCGGAGGAAGAACTGGTATTTTCATATTTTTGCATTCATTGATTATTTCGGATATCTTTTCTGTGTCGCCTGATTCAGCGGTTAGGATGGCAGTCATATATTCCACCGGGTAATTCGCTTTCATATAAGCCGTCTGATAAGCCACTCTGCCGTAGCTGGCGGCGTGGGCTTTATTGAAACCATAGGCTTGAAATGGTTCAAAAATTTTCCAAAGTTTTTCCGCAAATTCTGGAGTCTGTCCGTTTTCAATTATGCCCTCGGTAAATTTTTCTCTTTGGGCTGCCATTTCCTTCGGAATTTTCTTGCCGACGGCCTTGCGGAATTTGTCCGCTTCTTCCCAGTTGTAGCCCGCCAGTTCTATAGCGCAAAAAAGAAGATCATCCTGATAAACAATCAGTCCATACGATTCGCCCAAGAATTTTTTCATCCTGGGATCCAAATATTTTACCAGCTTTCTGTCGTGTTTACGCCTGATATATTCTGGAATTGATTCCATCGGTCCAGGGCGGTAAAGCGCTACCATAGCATTGATATCGTGGATGGAAGAGGGTTTCAATTCTTTCAAGAATCTGGTCATGCCCGCGCCATTTAACTGGAAAAGCCCTTCAGTTTGTCCACTGGATAAAAGAGCGAAAGTTTTTTTATCATCCAATGGGATTTTTTCTATATTTATATTTATACCGTAAAATCTTTTTACTAAACTGACAGCATCTCCTAGGATAGCCAAGTTTCTGATACCCAAGAAATCAAACTTCAAAAGTCCCGCATCTTCCACGCTATACATGTCATATTGGGTAATTATTTTTCCACCTTTTGGGTCAAATTGGGTAGGCACATACTCATAAAGAGGTTTCGGGGCGATAACCACCCCGGCGGCGTGCACCGAGATGTGCCGGACGCACCCCTCCAGTTTTCTGGCGAGATCTATTATCTTTTTAGTATCTTTTTCATCCTTATATGCTCCCTTTAATTCTGGCACCATTTCCATAGCGTGGTCTATGGTCATTGGCATTCCCTGCGAACCCATCGGGATCATTTTTGAAATCCTATCGCCTATGTTATAAGGATAACCCAGGGCGCGAGCTACATCTCGTACGGCGCCCCGCGCCATCATCGTGCCAAATGTTCCGATTTGGGCCACCTTATCTTCGCCGTATTTCTTTTTGGCGTATTCTATCATTTCATCCCGCCTATTGTCGGCGTAATCCATATCAATATCCGGAGGAGATGGACGGAAAGGATTCAAAAATCTTTCAAATGGAAGTTTGTATTCTATTGGATTTACATTAGTAATGCCAAGCAAATAAGTGACCATAGAGCCTGCCACCGAGCCTCTGATGGTGGTTAAAATGCCATTTTCTTTAGCATAGTCCAGTAGGTCGTCCACCACCAAGAAGTAAGGCGAGTAGCCCTTTTTGAAGATAATTTGAAGCTCGTATTCTACCCTTTCTTTTATTTCCGGCGTTTCTTTTATGCCAACATTTTTAAAACCGGCATAAGTTAATTCACGCAGTTTTTCATCGTAGGTTTTTCCTTCTTCAATTTTAAAATCAGGAAAGACCCAATTACCTAATTCTAATTTTAGATTGCACATTCCGGCTATTTTTACCGTATTGGTTACCGCTTCGGGAATATCTTTAAAAATTTCCAGTGCTCTTTCGGCGCTGAGAAAAGAAAAATCATCATCCGAAAATTCAAACTTTGATCCTTCCCTGACATCGCTTTGAGTATTTATTTGAAGCAGGGTGTGATGTGCCTCATGGTCATCACTGCACGGATAATGAGAATCCTGCGTGGCCACCAGCGGTATATCGTATTTCTTGGCCAGTTTTATCAGCGCTTCGCGCACATTTTTGTCGTTTTCCACTTTCGGATGGCATTGAATCTCTATAAAATAATTTTCCTTGCCGAAAATGTCCCGGTATTCAGTGACAAGCTCTTCCGCTTTTTTAAAATCGCTGCGCACTATACTCTGGGACAATTCTCCCCCCAGGCATCCAGAAAGACATATTATTCCGCTTCCATATTTTTTTAATATCTCTTTGTCCATTCTTGGCTTGTAATAATATCCTTCCGTATTTGAAATTGTCACGAGCTTTATCAAATTTTTATAGCCTTCCAGACTTTTCGCTAAGAGAGTCAAATGATAGCGCTTGTTATCTACGCCGTATTCTCTGTCTGTGCGAGAACGTTCTGCCATATATGCTTCCACTCCGATGATAGGTTTTATGCCTTCTTTTTTTGCTAGTTTATAAAATTCTATGGCTCCATACATATTGCCGTGGTCTGTAATAGCCATAGCTGGCATTTTATATTTTTTGGCGAGAGCTATTAACTCCCTGGGTTTGGAAAGTCCGTCCAAAAGAGAATAATGAGAATGTGTGTGAAGGTGTATAAATTTTGGTTCTGTTTCTTGCATCTTTTTTAATATCATAGCATATTTTTGTTTGTTGTTTTATTTGTTTTTGGTATAATTAAGACCATGAAAAAGATTAAAGTGGCTATTAATGGTTTTGGCAGAATAGGCAGGGCATTTTTAAAGATAGCCTGGGAACGTCCGGAGATAGAGATAGTAGCAGTAAATGATTTGGGCGATATTGCCAATATGGCGTACCTGCTTAAGTATGATACAGTCTACGGGAAATGGGATCACGACATAAAAATGGAAGGGGAAAATTTGGTGGTAGATGGAAAAAAGGTTAAAGTCTTAGCCCTGAAAGATCCTGCTTCGCTCCCTTGGAAAGATTTAAATATTGATGTAGTAGTTGAATCAACAGGATTATTTACTTCATATAAAAAAGCAAAATTTCATATTGATTGTGGAGCGAAAAAGGTTGTTATTACGGCCCCAGTAAAAAATGAAGATGACACAGTAAAAGGCGAGACTATTTTAATGGGAGTAAACGAAGAAAAATTCGGCGCTTGCGATATTACTTCCAACGCATCTTGCACCACGAACGCGGCCAGTCCCTTGATAGCTATTTTGGATGAAACTCTTGGCATAGAAAAAGCGATTTTAAATACCGCCCATGGTTATACTGCCAGCCAATCTATCGTGGATTCACCGAATAAAAAAGATTTTCGCGAAGGACGTGCCGCCGCGCAAAATATCGTGCCTTCTTCAACTGGGGCGGCAATTGCGGTTACCAAAGCATTTACGAAGCTGAATGGTCTTTTTGATGGCATAGCGATGAGAGTGCCGGTAGTAGCCGGATCAATTGTTGATATTACTTTTATTTCAAAGAAAAATACCACTGTCCAAGAGGTTAATGAAATTCTTAGAAAGGCGTCAAAGGACAAAAGATGGGAAGGCATCTTTACGGTGACGGAAGAAGAGCTTGTTTCCAGCGACATTTTAGGCAGCCGATATGGTTCTATCGCCGACTTATCCATGACTCGGGTAGTGGGAGGAAACTTGGTCAAAGTGCTGGCGTGGTATGATAATGAAATGGGGTATACCTATACGTTGGTCGACCACGTAATTAAAACTGGGAGTCTAATATAGTTAGTAAATAATTTTTATGAAAAAATCCACACTAATTATCATTATACTTGCTTTAATAATTCTTGCTTGGTCACCTTGGTTGACTAAAGTAAAAGTAGAAAACTTGATTAATGAAAAATTCCAATCTGAGTGGTATGGAGTAATGGATGGATGCAGTCTCCATGAAATAAAAAATACAGGGAGATTTATTTTTGGGTTTAAATCATCAATCACATAT
>CAYZGS010000013.1:0-5399 GCA_964478145.1 uncultured Candidatus Saccharibacteria bacterium
TATTGCCTAATCCTAATTCATCTTCCGCACAGAGCATTCCATAAGATTTTATACCGCGAATTTCTATTTCCTTAATTTCTCCATTTGGAAGCTTCGCCCCCAAAAGCGCGATTGGAACTTTTTGGCCGATTTGGATATTGGGCGCTCCGCAAATTATATCTAATTTTTTCGTGCCTACGTCTACTCTGGCTATTTGCAATTTATCTGCATTGGGATGTTTTTTAATTTCCAGAATTTTTCCTATAATCACCCCGTCCAATTTATTTCCGATATGTTCCAAGTTTTCCACTTCAAAAGACTTCATGGTCAAATTTTCAACCACTTTCTGGACAGTTGATGTCGTTCCCGATATTTCCTTGAGCCAATTAAATGAATACCTCATACTTAGAATTGTTTAATAAATTTTAAGCCTCCATTGTGGAATAAACGCACCTCATTTATTTTATATTTCAGCATAGCTAAACGCTCAAGTCCAAAACCCCAAGCGAAACCCTGATAAGCGTTTCTTTTATAGCCAGAAGCCACAAAAACATTTTGATTGACCATGCCCGCGCCACCAATTTCCAGCCAACCAGCTTTTTTACAAAGAGAACATCCTTTGCCTTTGCAAAATATACAACTAATATCAAACTCAAAGCTTGGTTCGGTAAAAGGAAAATAACTAGGACGCAATCTTACAGCTACATCTTTTTTAAAAAATTTAGAAAAAAATTCTTGCGCAATGTATTTAAGATGACCAACATTAATATCTTCTCCTACCATTAAAGTTTCGAACTGATAAAAAGTATGCTCGTGAGTACCGTCGGTGGCCTCTCTTCTAAAACATTTTCCCGGAACAATAATACCAAAAGGAGGTTGATGTTTTTCCATGTATTTTACTTGAGCTGACGAAGTTTGGGTTCGGAGCGCAATTCTTTCCTTATTTTTTTCTGTTTTGACCCAAAAAGTATCCTGCATATCGCGAGCTGGATGAGATTCCGGCATATTTAAAGCATCAAAGTTATAAAATTCAGTCTCAAGTTCTGGACCGTCAGTAGTTTCAAAGCCCATGGAAGAAAAAATATTTTCTATTTCATTTCTTACTTGAGTTAGAATATTCAGATGGCCGATTTTAACTTTTTTTCCTGGGACGGAAATGTCGATTTTTTCTTTTTCCCAGTCGAAATTTTTTGAAACAATCAGTTTTTCCGATTTTTTCAATTCATCAATAATTTCTATCTTGACCGTATTAGCCAAATGACCGATTTTTCTTTTCTCTTCCGGCGACAAATCCTTCAAGCCTTTGAGTATTTCATTGAGTGCACTTTTACGGCCCAAATATTTCACTTTCAAATCATCCACCTCTTTTTCTAGGGTGGCTTTTTGGATGGCTTCCAGCGCTAGGGTTTTCAGTGTTAATATTTTTTGTTCTAACATATTTTAAATCAATAAAAAGCATGGGAGTGGGCAATGGTGTAAATTCACACCATTGCCCGGAAAAAATTACCTCCTGGGAAGATTTGAACATCCAAAAAGTCCGCATCTTTCGTTGCATGTTCCGCAGGTATTTTCCATTTTTTTTGATTGCCTTATTTTTGTCTTTTTTTTATGCTCCTTTCTCTTTATAATTCCTCCTTTTTTACTATTTTTCCTTTTCACAATAGATCCTCCTTTCGATTGGGTAGTCTAAAACTTTATTCTCACAAAACCAAATTTTCCAATTTTTAAAACGGCATTATTATTTTTATTATCCAAAACAGTTTTCCAATCTGCAATTTTCTTTCCATTTAATTCTACTCCGCCTTGTTCGATTTTTCGCCGGGCGTCGCTTAAACTCTTAGCATTACCGGATCGGACTAAAAGTTCCATTAATTTAATTTCCGGCTCGGTTATTTTAAATTCCTTGATTTCTGCAGGAGTTTCTTTTTGGGAAAAAGTTTTGATAAAATAGTCCTTGGCTTTTTGCGCTTCATCTCCGCCGTAATTAATTTTGGTTATTTCCAAAGCTAAGCGTAATTTGGCATCGCGTGGATTATTTTTGGCATCCAGTTTTTTTACCTCTTCCATTGGTATATTAGTACAAAGTTCAAAACCGGGTTTAATCAGACCATCCGACCAGGCCATAACCTGCCCAAACATATTTTTCGGAGTTTCGTCCAGATTGACGACATTGCCTTCGGTTTTACCCATCTTTTTACCGCTCTCATCAGCCAAAAGTTTCATTGTCAGCACGAACTTATCTTTGCCTTTCACGGCTTTTATTAAATCCCGTCCGGCCAGCATATTAAAGGTTTGATCGTTGCCGCCCACTTCTAAATCTACATCCATCGCGACGCTATCGTAGCCCTGTGCAAGAGGATATAACAATTCATGTTTCTCTTAACTGATCGGTTTCTTTCTCTTCAATTTCAATTTTACTCTTATCTAGCCATGTTGTATTTCCGCAATTTGGACAAGTTGTTTTTATGCCTTTAGCAGATTTTAAATTTTCAATACTTCCAAGTTGCATTGGAGCTGGCCATTTATGATTGCAGTGTCTGCATTTAACTACAGCTAAATTTCTTTTAAACATTTTTCGGTTTATCATTTGCTGTAATGTAAAGTTAGAAGCTAGTTCAATAACATCTCGAAAAATTAGCTTGTCCGACCATTCGCTGTTATACAAAACCTGAGCTGGATTATCACCGTCAAATTTAAGATATCCCGAAGCTTGTTTTTGGTACTCTTTCGAATTTTCCAAAACTTCCTCGCGCGTCATTTTTTTGCGTGTTGATGTTTTGCCACTCGGATCGCCAATCATGCCGGTAAAATCACCGATGAGAAAAATAACTTCGTGCCCTAATTTTTGGAATTGGCCGAGCTTATTGATGGAAATCGCATTACCCACATGCAAGGCTTTGGCAGTGGGATCATAACCGCAGTAAAGTTTGAGGCGCTTGCCGCTTAATAAAACTTTTTTGAGTTCTTTGCGGCTAGGGTAGATATTTTCCACGCCACGCGTCAAGAGTTCGTCTATTATTTTTTCATCGGTTATAACTTTGCCCATACCAGGTAGTAGAAATTTGACTTTAAATTTAATTTAGAAAATCTTAACTAATTTTGTAAACCAGAATAGTTATTGAAAAATTTGATAAATCTATATCTAGGGCGAAGCCCGGTCAAATTTTCACTACCTGGCATAATAGCTTTATTTTACTAAGGAAAAGCCTTTTTGGCAACAGGTACCCTAAAAACAAAAATAAAAAAACAATAATACCTCAAATTTTTGCTATAGCAAGAAAATGAGGTATTTAAAGTTAAAAAAATAACACTTTTCGAGTGATAGTTAATAGATAATATGACCTTTTGTTAAAATTTTATAACCCCAACTTCTCTTTGGCTAACCTAATTTGTTCTTCGTTAATCATGCCGGTTTTTTGGAGCTTTTCCATGGCCGAGAGTAATTTATCCCGATTTTCCGGTTTCATAACCTCCTGGGCCATCTTTTCCCGCTCCTCGGGGCTCATTTTTTCCAGCTTTTTTGCAGCCAAAGCGCCAAGCATACCCATCTTTTGCTTATCGTCAGTATTTTTATTTTTTCTAAAAAAATCAAACATAGAATTGAACAAAATAATTTGAACTAATAGTCTAATTTTACATCAGGACGCTTTCGCTTAACTTCCTCTCTTAATATTTCATCAGCTCGTATATTAAAACCAAATGAGTCTAATTTTGATTGAATTTCTTCCTCAGTTCCAGATTCTATAAGAAATCTTCTCATGGCATCGCGCTCTTCGATTGGAAGACCTCTTTCATCCCCTCTTAAATACTTTTCCCATTTGTCTTTTGCTTCTCTTCGAAACCACTCACCGAAACTTTTTTCGTTTTCTTCATAGGGTAATTTTGGAGTTGGTAATTTTTCCATATTTTAGTAATTAGTATTTACAGTTTAGGTATTTTAATACTATACTAATTATAATGCCTTGGTGGCGGAATTGGTATACCTGCCTACCGGCAGGCAGGCGCGCATGTTCATCCCGACACCATTTTAAAATATATAAGTCTGGGGATATGGTGAAACTGGTATACACGTATGCTTCAGGAGCATATGGAGCAATCCGTGAGAGTTCGAATCTCTCTATCCCCACATCGAGGGGATTTACTTTCGTAAAATCCTCAAAAAGCCTTATGGCGCAAGGGATTTTGTCAGTTCGATATCCAGTCAAATGATTATAAGGTAATTTTTCGTCAAAGATGAAAAAGAATAGCTGATGCTGTTCGAAGATATCCATGCTTTTCCACACAGCATAAGGATTTTTTAGCAATTCAGTTGCTTTATTAAGTGCGGTTCGATAGTTAATTGTTAAGTCTGTATTGGTAATAGATTCAGTGTCGATATTCTCCAACTTTATAGCTGTATTCTCGAGTTGTTTCTCATATACATTCTTCACTTGAGGCGATTTCGCATTAAAAATAGCGTCAGTAAGCTGTAAGACTCTTTCCTCGATTTCTTTTCGCTCTCGGGCTCTGGTGAGCTCTAGTGCCTTAAAATAATGCATCTCTTGTTCCCATACACGCTCAAAAACAACATCAACTAATACGCCTATTTCTGACTTTAAGGTATTTTTTTGTAAAAGCTCTGCAAATTGTTTTTCAATATCATTTTTCCGAATTGATTTGCCATAATAGACACAGCTCTTTGTTTGGCAGACATAATACGGAAAAACTTTTTTAGACCATGCGGCTGTGAGATGTGAGCCGCAGTGGTCGCACACCACCAATCCACGTAATGGAAAATCAGAAGAAATAGTTTTCCATATTCTGGTAGTGGTTCTTTTTTTGAGTATTTTTTGTATTTGGTCGTATGTCTCGAGACTGATAATTCCATCATGGTATCCTTTTCTACGAGTTACTTCCCACGCTGGATATTCAATATCGCCCGCATAGAAAGGGTCAGCCAATATTTGCGTCATCTTGTCGATATATTTTTCCGGTGATTGTTTACCCCAAAATCCCTTCTCTACGAGGAAGCGGCAAACATCTATTTTACGCTGAAGAGTTCTATTGGCAAACGCTTCTAGCGCTTCGACAAGAATTTTTCCTTCAGCATTTGGACGATATATTTTTCCGTGTAAGTCATCCTTGTAGCACGTGTAACCTTTTTTACCGCAAAAAGTCCAGTAACCAGCTTCAAGACGAGCCTTCATTTTTTGAACCACCTGGCGTTGATTTTGTTGCCTTTCAAGCTGGCCTTGAGCCGCAAATACAGTTTCGACAAATTCTCCTTTTGGGCTGTCATCAAAGTTGTAGTTGAGACAGTGTAAAATTACGTCCCTAGCTTTAAAGGCCGCACGTAGCTTGATGTGAAACGTTGTGTCACGAGCAAAACGCTTGAGGTCATCAAATACCACTAAAAACTTCTTGTGAGGATGTGCGTCTAT
>CAYZGS010000013.1:5433-8432 GCA_964478145.1 uncultured Candidatus Saccharibacteria bacterium
CCGCCACTATATGTATCGGGATATGTTTTCTCATGTGGAACTCCGACCGAATTCAAATATTTAATACAACGTTCTTCTTGACTACCGAGGCCCGACCCTTCTTTTTCTTGTCGTTTTGACGAAACACGGGCGTATACGAGACTAACTCTTCCTTCGTAAGAGTTAGTGTTGACCTTAGCGGATAATATTTTTTTTGCCTTGCTCATATATTTTTTGTAAATTAGGTTTAATTATATTTCTACAAAATGCTTCAAGAAATTGTAGCCGTTCTACAATACGCTTGTCTGTGCTTGTATAGTCGCCAAGAAGTTGGCGATAATCAGCAACAGAAACTAGTGTTTCACCTTTTTTGGGGTTCATTTCCCAAGTGGTAATTCTTTCAATGATTAAATCGACGACTATCCATTCTGAAACTGAAATGGAATCGCATACGAAAACAGAGAGGCTGGTTGGTTGAGTTTCTTCGTTCATATGTTGAAATTAATTAATTAACAAATAAAAAAAAGTAGCGAAAAAGGATTTTTGTTACTACGCAAAGTCCTTCGCT
The DNA here is from genome assembly GCA_964478145.1 of uncultured Candidatus Saccharibacteria bacterium. GTDB lineage: Bacteria > Patescibacteriota > Minisyncoccia > Phycocordibacterales > UBA9973 > UBA9973. The sequence goes on from CAYZGS010000013.1 coordinate 5,981, forward strand.
ACTTATTTTTTTGATCAATATATATTCCCGAAGACTTTGCGTAGTATATAGCCATAATACATGAGTACTAATTTATTAGTGCCCTTTTTGCATCAAATTATTCAATCTACGATTCAAATTGCGGTTTTGATAGGTTTTCCAAAAGCTCGTCCGCATCATCCGAATATGGAGTGGATTCAAGTTCGCTTAAATAGCGCTCTCTTTCATTGCTATTTTCAATATTGTTGAAGATAAATTGAATAATAGAATCTCTCTTTTTTGCTGATAAAATATTTAACTGCGTTACTGTGTTCATGATGTTGATTTAGAAATAATAATTAAACCTGGCGAATATTTGACCATTATTTTGTCGCCAATCGAAAAACCGGATAGGTTTTTCAGAAAATGGTTAGCAATCACCAGTTTTGGACTGGTTGGGAGATCCCTAGAGAGAGAACCAACGCCGCTACCGCCATATCCTCGTCCTTGCCTGTTTTGATAACTAATTGTCATTTTTCTTTGCATGATTATAAAAATATTTATGCCAAAGACGCATCGACCGTGCGTGCTAAAGAAGCGTGTTGGCATGATTTAGTTGCCTTCTTTCGTTATTTAAGTGGTAAAAAGGATTATGGAAGGTATGGGCGGTATTCTTCAACAATCCTTTTTGGTAGCGAAATGATATGATAGGTAACTTTCCCGGAGGGCGGACCCAAAAGAGAGTTAGATCCTTTTTTCATTTTGGAAATCAATGAGCCTGAAAAAAAATTTCAGAATTTTCAAAGTTGGTTAACTATTGCACAAAGTGATTATATTGTTGGGCTTAATATATACTTAATAAATGGCTTGGACTCCACCAACAAATCGTCTTGGAAAAAAGAACTTATTAAGTGATAAGCGGTTTTATCGTTTGCTTTCGGAGCAAAGCAATTTTATTGATCCAGATACGGCTTTTCTATTTTATGCGGGTCTTGTTGCGCTTATAGGCGATGAATTGAGGAAAAATAAGATTGTCCGGCTGCCGCATCTGGGTGACTTTGCTCTGGTAGAACAGAAACCAAGGCCAGCCTGGTGCGGACGGATGCACGCAGTCATTGGAAGTCGTGAAATATTGAAATTTTATCCAAAGGAGCGTTTGAGGCGCTATTTCAGCAAAAGGCAGGGTTTTCCAAGATATTCCGAAATTTTGCCTCCGGCGGAATTAAAATAGTTCTTTTTATCGGGATTTTTTACCCATCTTTGATGGACGTTCGCCGTGTTGTAAAAAACATGGCTTTATTTTTTAAGTGGTCATAATTAAGCCAAAATACCTGGGCGGTTGTATTTGGTGGCAATTTTGCTAATATATGATTAAGTGAACAACTGAATAAGTAGTAGCCTAAACTAGTAGCGATACTGGCATGGCGAATCAAGTCTGGTCATAGCTAAAAAACCCATCATTATGGGGTTGCTGTGACCAGCCATATATCGAAAGATATGTGGAGAGTGAAAGCTCTCGCCTGTAGTGGTGGGCTTTTTTGTATTTAAAAAAGATTGCCAAATGGTTTTTCTAACAAAATATATTTGTGAGCAAAACATTATGCAAAAGATTTGTTCAAAATGTGGATCTGAGACAATTGATGGCAATGATTTACATTGTCGTAAAATTCTTGTTGATCAAATAAGCGATTTTTTATCACCTGCAAAACATAAGGAGGTAGAAGACCGTGAAAAATATGAGAAAGCGGCGAAGGTAGTTTCGCAAATGCAGGGTGATGAGAGTTGGGAAAAATGGAAAAGAGAAATGCTTGCGCTTCGTTTTCGTCAAGCCAGAGAGCAGAGAGAACAACTAAAATTAGAGGAAAGGGAAAGGCTAAGAGAAGAGAAAGAAGCGAGAATTATAGAGATAAATAAATTCAAATATAATATTCTTGGGTGCATACGATATGGTGATTTTGATGAAGTTGGAAAATGGCTTACAAAAGCACAACGGGAAATACGGAGTGATGATTTTTGGCAATTAACCAATAATATTCTTGAGCATTTTTTTTCACAACACGATTTTTCCACGGCAGAAAAAATTCAACAAAATTTCAGCGAAAAGGTTTCCCTCCAAGTTTATGAAGGACTTAAAAAATATTATAAAAAAGAGCCTTTTAGTGCGGAAAATTTCAAAGATCGTATCGTAGTTTGTATAAAACAATATCAAGATTATGAAACGGCAAAATATTGGCTTGAAGAAGCACGTTGTGAAATGGAAAACGAAGAATATCAGCAATTAATCAATGATATTCTCGAGCATTTTCTTTCACAATACGATTTTTCTACGGCAGAAGAGATTAAAGATAAATTCAAGGAAGAAATCCTGATTCGAGTTTACGAAACATTAGACCAGCGCTATAGAAAACAGATATTATTTGATCTCACGAATTTATTCGCAGGTTATAATTTCAGCGGAGCAGAACATTTTTACAAACAACATTCTAATATAATA
>CAYZGS010000014.1:0-8311 GCA_964478145.1 uncultured Candidatus Saccharibacteria bacterium
ATTTGGCAACGTCCGCTTCCCAGTATTCCCCTATTTCATAGGAAATAGAGGCATATCCGGAGGTAATACTCTTCAGGTCATCAAAAAAATTACGCATTAATTCCCGCAATGGCAAATTCAGATCAATGACAGACCGGTTATCCCCAAAGCTTTCTGTGGTATCTACTTCGGCTTCATGGTCAAAAAGGAAAGGCATCAGTGCGCTGGTATATGCTTGTGGAGCAATAATTTTTACAGAAACCCATGGCTCGTAGATTCTGACGATTTGACTGTCGTCCGGGAAAAAATGCGGCGAATATACTATCTGCTCTTTGTTATTTTTTAAAATTACTTTATAAGTGATAGAAGGCATAGTCACCACTAAATGCAGATTGAATTCTCTCTTCAAGCGTTCCGTGATTATTTCCAAGTGAAGCATGCCTAAAAACCCGCAGCGAAAACCCTTTCCGAGAGTACCTGAAGCTTCTTCTTCATAAGAAAAGGCCGAGTCGGAAAGTTTCAGGCGACCCAAGGCCAATTTTAAATCCGGAAAATTATCGGCGTCCTCCGGATAAACCGATGCCCAAACAACTGGTTTGGGGTGCATATAACCCGCTAAGGCCGGAAGCGGTTTTTTAAAAAAAGTAATAGTATCGCCAACGGAGGCTATCCCTGGTTTTTTTATCCCTGTTATAATATATCCTATCTCGCCAACACTGATAGAATCCCTTGGATTTTCTTCCGGCGAAAATATTCCCACTTCCAAAGCAATAAATTTTTCCCCTGATACAGAAAAAACAAGACTGTCTCCCTTTTTTATTGAACCGGCAAAAAGTCTTACGTAAACGACCACTCCGCGATGACTATCATACTTAAAATCAAAAACCAAAGCCTGACTGCTATCTCTCACTTCCTCGCAAGAGGCAGGTGGGGATATTTTTTCAATTACTGCTAAAAGCAAGTTCTCAACTCCATATCCTGTTTTCCCTGATACTTCCAGAATAGAATTCGGGTCTATATCCAACAATACAGCTAATTCCATTTTTGTTTCTTCCACCCTGGCCAGAAGAGAATCAATTTTTGATAAAACGGGAATAATGGTCAATTCTCTCTCGCGAGCCATTTCTAACGTCGTTAAAGTTTGAGCTTGTACCCCCTGGGTGGCATCTACCAGTAAAATGGATCCCTCTACCGCTTTTAAGGCGCGAGAGACCTCATAAGAGAAATCTATGTGTCCTGGAGTGTCTATCAAGTTCAGAACATAAACCTCATCTTTCTCCTTCTCCAAAGGAAAAGGTTGCTCCTCCCCTTTGGGGAGGGGTTGGGGAGGAGTATATTCCATCCTGACAGGCTGCATTTTTATGGTAATTCCCCTCTCTCGTTCCAGCTCCATATTGTCCAAAAATTGATCGCGCATTTTTCGCGTTTCTATAGTGTGAGTTATTTCCAGCATTCTATCAGCCAAAGTGCTTTTGCCGTGGTCAATATGCGCTATGATGCTGAAGTTTCTGATATGTTTTAAATCCATCCTTTTAATATAACAGAATTCCAGAAAAATAAAAATACGGGAACATTGTCTTTGTGTACTAAATTGTCTGGGATAAAGGTATGAGGATACCGGAAATATCATACAAAATTCTACTGCGTTAGGCAAGACCTAACGCAGTCCAAAAACCCTTTACTCCAAAGCTTAAAAAATGTTTTAGAGTTCTTCTTGAGGAGAGGCCAGAACCTTTGCGCGCCAGAATTTGGTTTTTAAAGTTTTTATTAAATCTTTCAATTCCTCGTTTTTTAAAAGATGCAATACCAAAATACCTACCAAAATGCCTAAGATTCCGGAAATAAATCCTTGTAAGAATACCCCCCGGAAAGTGGCAGTGCCAAAAATCGGTGAAAGAATATTTAAGCTCAGATAAGAAACAACACCAATAAAAAAAGAAGCGCCTAAGCTTTGAAAAAAAGTTTTGGTAATGAAAGATTCATCTTCCATAAAATCTTTTCTGACAAAAAACCAGTGTAAGATAAAATTAAAAATGGTGCCGACGGAATATGCCAGGGGCAACATTAAAACTTCCGTACCAGGGATATCCGTCACCTTCAGCATAGATTCTATAAAATATCGAAACATAGGCACATTCTCAAAAATATGGATAAACAGATAAGACAAAACTATAATTGAAACAGAACAAAACAGATTCACTAAAAGCGGACGTTTGGTGTTGCCTCTGGCATAATAAGCGCGGGATAAAAGAGCGACCATGCCCTGGGCCAAGACTGAAACAGAAAAAATGGCGAGAGAAGCTGCCACCAAACGTGTATCTTCCCAAGAAAAGGATCCTGAACCTAGTATCACCCGCACAATCTGCGCGCGAAGCACAACAAAAAGAAAGATCACAGGGAGCGACCAAAATACTATGGCCCTGGCGGCTGACTTTAAATGATTTTTGAATTTGCTTTTTTCTCCGCTGGAAAAAGATTTTACTAAAGTTGGAAAAGTAGCTACCGCATAAGACACGCCGATAATATTAAGCGGCACCGACTGAAGGTTAAAAGAAAAATTAAAAATGGAAATGGACCCGCTCTTCAAATACGAAGCAAAAGCGATAATTGAAATAAGGGCTATGCTATTGAAGGAAAGACCTAAAGTTCTCGGAAGCGAAGTGAACGCCACATTTTTTATATCTTTAAAATTAATGGCAAAAGAAAATTTAGGCCTGAAACCGCACCAAAAAGAAGAAAGGATTTGAATTAGAAAATGCATAAGTGCCCCCAGCACTACTCCCAACACTAAACCGCGAATCCCTAAAAACGGATAAAGAAACAGAACCCCGATAATAATGCCAAAATTATAAAAAACAGGGCTCAAGGAATAAATAAAGAACTTGCGAAAAAGCTGGGTGATGGTGCTAAAAAGATTTGAGAGGCCCATTAAAATGGGAGAAAGCAACATCAATCGCGAAAGTTCAATCACTTTTACCTGCATCGCAGGTGTAAAGCCCGGAGCGATAAAAAATACCAAATAAGGCATAAGAAAAAAGGCCATAATGGAGACAACTACCATTACTGAAAAAAAAACAGTGAGAGTATCGTTTAGAAATTTACGCGCTTCGCTTGTTACTCCTTCCCTATTTCCATCCGAACCATCACCCAGCCGAACGGACATTTTCGCCACAATAAAAGGAATGAGCACAGTAATTGAGGCAAGAGAAGCTATGGAAATAAAAATAAGATCCGGCACACGAAAAGCAGCATAGTAGGCATCAAGATCCGGAGATGGTCCGATAAAGTGCGCTATGGCCCTGTCGCGGAAAAGAGCTAGAATTTGAGAAAGAAAAGTAAAAGAACCCAAAAGAAGCGCTGCCTGGTTTATGTTTCCATATTCCTTACTGAAAATTCTCAAGATCCTCTGCATTTTTATTTTTATTTACCTAAATACTATTGTGCTGTTTTAATATCGCTGGCAGCTGAAACTCCGCTTTTTAAAGAATTGACATATTGAATTAAATCTTTATTATCTGGAGCAAGAGAAAGCGCGGTTTCAGCGTAAGAAATAGCGCTGGAATTATTGCCACTGCTCTTTTCTATTTGAGAGATAGTAAGCAGGGCCTCTATATAATCGGGTTTTAAAGCGAGAGCTTCTTTCACATAATCTCTAGCTTCATTTGTTTTTCCTTCAGCAAAGAATATGCGCCCAGTGACCAGTTTAATCCCAGGATTTAGCGGGTTAAGAGTTGAAGCTGTTTTATAAGCTTCAATTGATTTACTGTAGGCGTCTTTTACCCCCAGCAACCCAGCCGTATTGTATACAACTCCTAGAGAACTGTGATTTAAATAATTCGTCTTGTCATATCCTATAGCCAGTTGTACTCCGTTGACTGCCTGATCAAAACTTGTCTGCAAATCGGCTTTATCTGTTTCAGACAGAGTGGAACCTTTGGCAACTATGGAATCAATCTTCGTCAGATAAACCTGGGCATAAGTGCGAAAATATAGGTCATTCTGATGCAATGAAATAGCTTTAATAATAGAATCCTCAGCTACTGGGATGGTAGAAGCGGAAAGCGCTTTTTCAAAGTATGAAACAGAAACCAACCTCTCAACATATTTAAATCCGGCAGCCGCGGTAGCAATCATAAGCAATATAAGCAAAAACATGGAGAAAAAGACTTTCCTAGAATCATTCAGAAATGAAATAGTTATTTCTCTATCCGAATGGCCGGAAGAATATAAACCTATAAATATGCCGGTAAAAGCAAAAGCCAATAAAAACAACACCGTGCCCGTGGAATAAAACAGAGATGACACGAATAAGTAAAGGGAAGCCACAAAAAATATAGTAACCTCCCAGCCCATATTATTTTTAATGCTAAAAAAAAGAGATTTTACGCCTGTAATTATAAACAAAACAAAAAATGCCAGCCAAGCGAGAATACCCAGTATGCCGGTAGTGGAGGCAAAAGTCGGCAATAAGCCTGAACCGAAATCGAAGGAAGTATCCCAAAATTGGGAAAGATTAATGGCTTCCGGCTTATGCATTGACCATGCCTCTTTAAATTTGTTTGGGCCTATTCCCAAAATTGGATCTTCCACAAGCGCCTGTTTGGTAACTGACATAGTGGCTCCAAAGGAGGGACTTATCTCCAGATTTGACAGGCCTAAACGATTCGGCAAAACCCCTCCGATGAACTGACCCGACATAAAAAACAAAAGCGAGATCATCATCACCGTAAAAGAAAAAACCGGAAAATGTTTTTTATCCCCTTCTTCTCTCTTGCTGAAAGAAAATGAAATTTTATAAACAAAAATGATTAAGGAGAAAACCCCGAGAAGTTCCCAAACTAAAGGGAAATTTACCGCCGCAGACAATATGACTGAGACTGCAATCAAAATTCCTAACAGCCATTTAACCGTTTTTGAAATAGAAAAAAATTCAAAAATAAAAAGAGATATGACGGCAGAAAATCCGGCAAAAAGCCCGAAGGCATTCCAGGAACCCAACACACTGGCAGTCTTCCCATCCAAAATTCCAAGTGACAGCAAATTAGGCATAAATAAATGGAAAATCTGGAACAGAAACAAAACGCCGGAAGATATGATTACTCCCCAAAATACCATTTTGGCATTTTTTATGTCTTTCAAGAGAATGGAAGAAATTAACATTAAAAGGAACGCGCCCAGCATAAAATAGAAAGTCCCGACATCAAACATTATGCCAAAAAGAGAAACTTGAGGAGTTCCCGAGAACAGAGCAGAAATGAAAAAAACCAAAAGAACACCAAAACCAGAAAGCAAAAACCATGATTTCGGAAAACTTATCTTGCCATCCGAAAATCTAGCCGCAATCCAAAAAATTATTGAAACCGCTAACCCTGCCACTAAAAGCAAACCTTTAGAGGTTTCAATAGGAATCTTGGTAAAGGGCAAGAAGAAAACAGGCAACAACACGATCACCGCAAAAAGTGACCAAAAAGAAATTTTATCCAAAATATTTGATAACATATTTTTTATTTAAAAATTAGATTTCGACTATCTCATTGATATGCCGATATTATACTACCAAAAGATTATATTTAACAATATGCGGATTAATTCAATATGTTGATAACCCTATTTTTAACATAAATTATCTTTTTGGGATGTCCTTCTTTCATGTATTTTAAAACGGTTAAATCTTGAAGAACTCTCTTCTTTATGTCTTCTTCCTCCTCATCCGTACTAATTAGAATCTCAGACCTTACTTTGCCGTTTATTTGCACCGCTATTTTTATTTCATCATCTTTTGCCAGCTTCTCGTCCCACTTTGGCCAAAAAGATAAGTGAATAGAATTTACCCCTCCCTTACCCTCCCCAAAGGAGAGGGAATCTTCAGTTATCTTCCCCTTCCTTCGGAAGGGGTTAGGGGTAGGTTTAGGTTTAGATAATTGATTCCACATTTCTTCAGCAATGTGCGGGGCAAACGGAGCCAAAATTTGCAAGAATTTCTTATAATCTTCAATACCCAAGACCAGACCTTTTTGAAGATTTAAGGTCTGGCCTTTTTCTAGTATTTTTTCCATTTCGTTCGCTAAAATCATCATAGCGGAAATAGCAGTGTTGAAACGCATATTTTCTATATCTTCTGAAACTTTTTTAATAGTTTTGTGCAGAAGTTTAACCCCTCTCTTACCCTCCCCAAAGGAGAGGGAATTTATCCCTTCTGAATCCTCCCCAAAGGGGAGGATTTCTTTTCTCCCCTTCTCTTGGAAGGGGCTGGGGGTAGGTTGTTTTAAAACTTTCATTCCTATCCTCCAAACTTTTTCCAAAAATCTACGTGAGCCGATTATACTTTCAGTACTCCAAGCCACAGCTTCCTCAAACGGACCTATAAACATTTCGTAAATACGTAAAGTGTCTGCCCCATAAATTTTTACAATGTCATCGGGATTTACAACATTACCTACTGATTTAGACATTTTTACTCCCCCTTCACCTAATATCATCCCGTGGGAAGTCCTCTTTTGATAAGGCTCAATCGTAGGCACGAGTTTTAAATCATATAAAAATTTATGCCAGAAACGAGAATAAAGGAGATGGAGAGTTGTGTGTTCCATTCCGCCGTTATACCAGTCCACCCCGCCCAAATCCTCCCCTAAAACCCCTCCCTTACCCTCCCCAAAGGAGAGGGAATTTATCCCTTCTGAATCCTCCCCAAAGGGGAGGATTTCTTTTCTCCCCTTCTCTTGGAAGGGGCTGGGGGTAGGTTGAAGCCAATATTTCAAATTCTTTTTATCCGCAAAAACTTTGTTATTTTTAGAGTCCGTATAACGCAAATAATACCAAGAACTTCCCGCCCAGTTCGGCATTGTATCAGTTTCCCTTTTTGCAACACCTCCGCACTTCGGACATTTTACATTTACCCATTTTGAAATTGAAGCAAGTGGAGACTCTCCGGTATCTGTCGGTTTGTAGCTTCGGACTTCTGGTAATCGGACCGGTAAATCTTTTTCTGGTACTGACACAAGTCCGCATTTTTCACAATTTATTATTGGTATTGGTTCACCCCAATACCGCTGACGAGAAAAAATCCAATCGCGCAATTTGAATTTAGTGACAGTTTTCCCGCCAACTTTTTTTATGATTTCTTTTGCGTCAATTAATGGTTTATCAATAATTGGCAAATTATATTTCTTAGCAAATTCAAAATCCCTTTCATCGTGAGCAGGCACTGCCATTATGGCCCCTGTGCCGTAATCCGGCAGGACGTAATCCGCTATCCAGACCGGCACTTCTTCATCATTTGCCGGATTTATTGCTTTTATTCCTTTCAATTCAACTCCGGTTTTTCCTTGCACTGAGCCTGTCAAAGTGTCTTTATCTTCTGCCATTCTTTCAATCTCGGATTTCTTCCTGGCATTTTTTATATATTCTTCAACTTCATTTTTATTGGTGATATGTGTTATGAGTTGTGTGACTAATGGATGCTCCGGCGCAAGCACGATATAAGTGGCGCCGAAGAGCGTATCCGCGCGCGTGGTAAAAACCTTAATAACCTCACCCTTGCCCTCTCCTAAGGAAAGGGAATTCACCTCACCCAAACCCTCCCCAAAGGAAAGGGCTTTTAGTTCATTTTCTATTTTTTTAATAACGCCGATTTTATCACGCAAAACTTCTTCATTTTTAAACCTAATAATTCTGAAACCGAGTGTTTTGAGAATATCTGTTCGTTCTTTATCTTCTTCTTTTTTATAATCATGAATGTCACCGTCAACTTCAACAACAAGTTTTTTTTTAATACAAACAAAATCAACTACAAACCTGTCAATAATATGCTGCCTCCTAAAATGATATCCTGTTAGGTTTTTTCTCAATGATTGCCATAATTTATCTTCGGCCTCCGTAGGATTATTTTTCATCTCTAACACACGGTCCTGTAGAGCTCGCCAAGTTTTAGGGTCAGTGGTGTGATAACCATATTCCCCCTCCCCTTCGGGGAGGGTCAGGGTGGGGTTAGTTATTTTAACTTCAAATTCTATTTCGCTTCCCTCAGACTTCCCTATCCAATTCCTCTGCTGTATTTTTACTCGTTCTGGGTAATCAACCAAATCCAAATCTCTGTCCAATCTATCCGCATATTTTGTAATAGCCAACATCCACTGCTCTTTCTCTCTCTTTTCCGTATCGCCTCCGCAACGTTCGCATTTTCCATTTACCACTTCTTCATTTGCCAAACCTATCTTACAGGAAAGACACCAGTTTATATGGGATTTCGCTTTATATGCCAAACCTTTTTTAAAAAATTGCAAAAATATCCACTGCGTCCATTTATAATAATTTGGGTCAGTAGTATTTATTT
>CAYZGS010000015.1:0-1965 GCA_964478145.1 uncultured Candidatus Saccharibacteria bacterium
AAATCATTTCTCTGGTTTTCTGTTTACCTCTTCTTCCGCTTGACTGGCTAAATCAAGAAAATCGCTCATATCTTGCATGCTAAATTCCCTAGGCTTATGATCCTTGATACAAAAAACACCCACTGGCAAATGACTGTTTTTTTCATAAAGGGATTTGCCGGCGTAAAAACGTATAAAGGGCTCGCCCTTGACCATCGGATTGTCGGCAAAACGCGGATCTTCCAAGGTGTCTTTTATTATCAAAATAATTTCAGACATCAGAGCGTGCCCGCAAAAAGAAATATCTCTGGGTCCCTCTCTCGCCTTAAGACCCTGAACAGATTTAAACCACTCTCTATTTTTATCAACAAGGGTAATGGTGGATATAGGCACAGAAAATCGTTCAACCGCTTTTTGAGTGATTCTATCAAATCTTTCTTCTGTTGCCGTGTCTAAAAGTTTCAGCCCTTCAAGGGCGCAAATTCGTTTTTCTTCAAATTTTGGTATTGGCGCTTTTTCCATATAAATCAATATACTTTTTTTAATTAAATTATTAAGATTTTTTTACCATAACTTCTATGCCAACGTAAAAAATAATATTTTTTTTGACATCAAAGATTGGCGAAATAGCGAAATCAACTTCATAAAGCTCTCCCGTTTTTCTTTTATTTAATAATCGCGTTTTAAATGTCCCCTTTTCCTTTTTAATGAATCTCCACATTTTTTCATAAAATATATCGGGCATCTGTTTTCCCCAAAATTCCGAAGACTTTCTGCCAACCACTTCATATTGAAAATAGCCGGTCGTATTTTCAGCCGCTCTATTAATATACAAAATTTTTCCATCCGGATCTGTAATGATTATCTGCTCAATCATTTGATCAAAGGTTATGTTAAGATTTCCGCAACGCAGGCATTTAATTTCAAAACCTCCATTGGTTAGGTTCTTGGCAAGGAGTTTGCCACATTTAGCGCAACGAAAATGATCTTTAATTTTTTTATTTTATTAGAGGTATTGCTCATTTTTTTAAAAATTATCCTGGACTAACCAAGAGCTTCAATGAGCTTCAATGAGCTTCAATGAGCTTCAAGGCGATTATTATACCACAACTTGCAATTATTATGCCACAAACTATTATTAGCAAACAACGACTTTGCTTTTTAATCAATGCCTCGTTGCAGTTCAGCATCCTGAAAACACCTAGAAACTTCCCTAGGGATATCACTAGAGATTTTGGTATAATCATTTCATGAGACAAAACTTCAAACACTGGAATTTTGAGAAAAAGCCTGGGTTAATGATATTCTAATCAAATATGGATTTAGAATAAACATTAAGGTATAATTATCTCAATGGACGGAAACAAAAAATTGGAGTGGTCTGCCCTAGAATACGAAGAAAAAGAACGCGGAGCCGATTGGTTCTGGGCTCTTGGCATCATAGTGGTAGCCGGTTCGGTTGCCTCGTTTATCTATGGGAATTTATTCTTTGGGCTGCTCCTAATTGTAGGTGGAATACTGCTGACCATTTTTTCCATCAAAAAACCGGATACGGTTTTTTATGAATTGAATGAAAAAGGACTGAAAATAAGAAACCGCCTATACCCTTACGAAAATATAAAATCTTTTTGGGTGCGGAGAGAAGGAAACAATCCCATGCTCTTCATAAAATCGGAAAGGTTCTTTATGCCCGTAATCTCCATGCCTATAGATCAAAACTACGCGGAAGAAATAAGGGGGCTTATGCTTTCAAGCAACGTCCCCGAAGAAGAAATGAAAGAACACCCGTCCGAAAAAATAATGGATTCTCTGGGATTTTAATCTGTGTGCAAATATTGATATACGGAATTACGCTAGTAATGAAAAAAAACGATGAACAATTAATTTCAGATTATCTAGAAGGAGATGAGAGATCTCTCGGGGTACTCGTCGATCGATATCTAATAAATATTTATAATTTTGCATATAAACTAGCGAATGACCCTC
>CAYZGS010000015.1:1975-3430 GCA_964478145.1 uncultured Candidatus Saccharibacteria bacterium
TATCACTCAGGAGTCTTTCATAAAAGCGTGGAAAAATATTCGTAAATATCGGAAAGGAAGCAATTTTCAAAATTGGCTTTTAACTCTAACCAAAAATACAGCTATCGACTGGTTGCGAAAAAGAAAAGACCTTGCCTTTTCTACTTTTGAAAACGAGAAAGGTGTAAATATATTTGCAGAAACTTTGACTGATGACAAACCTTCGCCTCTCGAACTTCTTGCTCGAGCTGAAGATAGTATCTTTGTGCAAGAACTTTTGAATGAACTTAATCCCCTTTATAGGGACGTGCTAACGCTCCGATATTCAAGTGATTTTACATTCGAAGAGATTGGCAAACTATTAAAGAGACCCCTGCATACTGTCAAAAGCCAGCATCGTAGAGCTCTTGTTGCCTTTCGTAGATTATTTCAAGCAGAGTCAGCCTAAACTCAAATAAATATTTTTTATTGAAATGCACCAAAATGCATGGCAATTTCGTTTATATAGTATGGATCCCGAACGAAATCGCGGACGCATAGAAATAACCAAAATTATGAAATTGATTAAAATTATTATTAATAACCAAAAGGACGAACAAGCGTAAGCGTACGCGTCCTATTTCGTACGGGATGGACAAGTTGAAACCAGCAAAAGAGCTTAGGAATAACATCCTCTTGGGGATTAAACAAGAAGAGCGTCGCAGGGCAAAAGTTTATCTTTTTGGTTATGCGAGCATCGTTCTTTTCTCTTTAGTTGGAGTTGTTCTGTCCATTCAATATATATTGGAAGGATTTTATCAATCAGGTTTTTATGAGTATCTTTCACTTCTCTTGTCAGGCGATAGCGCTGTATATGCTTATTGGAAAGAATTATCATTTTCTCTGATTGATTCAATGCCAATTATCGGAATAATTGCTTTTCTTACGGCTGCAGGAGCGCTTGTTTGGTCGGGCGCGAATGCGTTTACCAATACTCGTCGTTTTATATGGATTTAAAAAATATACACAAATCAAAGACTGTTCGCGGAATTATCATTGGACTTGGGATTGCCATTCTTGTCCTTGGGATTTTTAAACTTGGACAGGTTTCTGGTTACCACAAAGCAAGATTCTCTCAAAGATTCGGAGATAATTTCAATAGAAATTTTGTTGATCCTCGCGGAGAAGGATTCTTTAAAGATTTTTCTGACAGAGAAGATCTTCCAGGAGGGCATGGGGCAGTTGGGAAAATTGTTAGTATTGCTTTACCTCTTGTTCTTGTATCTGGACCAGATAATATTGAAAAAACAATTGTGATAAGTGACAGTACTGAGATACTCAAATATCGTGATGATATCACCACCACTGACTTGAAAGTCGGAGATTTCATTGTTGTTTTAGGAACTCCTAACGATGATGGACAGGTCGAAGCAAAACTAATTCGCACAATACCACCTCCCCCCGACAAACTGCCAACTAATCAACCCGCTCAATAAT
>CAYZGS010000015.1:3440-8115 GCA_964478145.1 uncultured Candidatus Saccharibacteria bacterium
AAGAGCTGAGCATTCTTGCATAAAAAAACAGCAATCTTTCTCGTTATTATTCTTATGGGAGTTACATACGGAGTTGTAAAAGCTTTCAACAATACCACTGAAGAAACTCGCTATGTTCTTTCAACAGTAGTAAGAGGAAATATTATCGCTTCTATAAGCGGTACGGGTCAAGTGTCTGCTTCCAACCAAGTGGATGTTACGAGTAAATCATCGGGAGATTTGATATATCTAAATGCAAAATCCGGACAAGAAGTTAAAACAGGAGCTCTTATCGCCCAGATCGATTCTGGCGATGCGGCATACGAGCTTGAGACGGCGAAACTTTCATACGAAGAACTTATAACTGTCGATGACGACGAACTGCGTGATGCTGAAGATGCCGTAGAAGAAGCGGAAACCAATTTAAAAGACGCATATGTGGACGCCCGAGCAACTCTAGCTTCAGCTTCAACCGATATGGCTGATGTTATGGCTGGGCTAGATGCTCTTTTGGGTGGTTACTTAAACGACAGTGGTTTTGGTCTTAGTAAAACTGAAAAAGAATATGTTGAACGCGCAGAGCAGGCATGGTATGACGCTGATGACCTGTTGGATGAGTTTGCGAAAGTTTATAGAACGGTATCCAATAAAACCGAAGATGGCACTATCGAATCAATGCTCTCCGAGGCGAACCAGATTTCCAACTCCGTGGCTCAATCTGCAAAATATGCCAAGGATGCCGTGATTTATCTTCGTGACCATGAAGATAATGTAAATACCACTGCTGATGAAGCATATACCACGGTAAGCGAACTGGTGACAACGATTAACGCGACAGTTTCCGAAACTCTTTCCGTCAGAAATACGCTTGCAGATACTAAAAGAACGCTCAATAACGCGCAGGACGACTTGCAAGAATTAAAAGATGGACCTGATACTTTAGATGTACGTAGCGAGGAACTTTCACTAAAACAAAAACAAGATGCATATTCGGATTATTTCGTTCGAGCTCCTTTTGACGGAATTATTGCTTCTGTTGAAGGAAAGAAAGGTCAAAACGTAAATAGTGGCGCAACTATAGCAACCCTTATCACGAAGCAAAAAATAGCAGAAATTTCACTGAACGAAGTCGATGCGGCAAAAATAGAAGTTGGACAGAAAGCCACACTCTCCTTTGATGCAATTGAGGGTCTTACTATTACAGGAGAAGTAATAGAAGTTGACCTTATAGGCGCAGTCAGCCAAGGTGTAGTAAGTTATATCGTAAAAATTGGTTTTGATACAGGCGACGACAAGGTGAGGTCAGGTATGACAGTGAGCGCAAATATTATTACCGATATGAAACAGGACGTTCTAACCGTACTCTCAAGCGCTGTAAAAACCCAAGGCAATGTAAGCTATGTGGAAATTGTTGATGAAGACATACCACCAACACAGACTGGTCAAACTGCAGGTGTTCTTCTTCTAACTCTCCCAACTCAGGTGCCTGTGGTGTTAGGCCTTGCAAGTGACGAATCAGTGGAAATTATTTCAGGACTCACAGAGGGTGATCAATATGTGGTTCGTAAAATTACAACTGCAACAACATCACAATCAACCTCCGCTTCTGCTCCGAGTCTTCTGGGTGGAGGTGGCGTCAGGACAGGGGGAGGAAATTTTCCAAGATAATATGATTACGGTCAATGGTATTACAAAAACATACGGCTCGGGTGATACGGCATTCCAAGCGCTCAAGGGCGTTTCTTTTACGATTGAGGATGGAGAATTTGTCGCTATCATGGGTCCTTCCGGTTCGGGAAAATCAACATTGATGCACATATTGGGATGCCTGGATACTCCCACTACCGGCACATATCTCTTGGATGAAAAAGATGTATCCACGCTCACTGACGAGGAACTTGCCGATATACGCAGATTACATATCGGTTTTGTTTTTCAGACTTTTAACCTGCTCCCGCGTACCACTGTCATGCGAAATGTGATGTTGCCACTTATCTATGCAGGGGTGAATGAAGAAGATAGAAAGACAAAATCAAAAAAGGCGCTTCTGGCAACAGGTATGACAGAGTTCCATTTTTTTCACAAAAGTAATCAACTCTCGGGCGGTCAGATTCAACGTGTAGCAATCGCGAGAGCGCTGGTGAATGACCCCTCTCTCATTCTTGCCGATGAACCCACCGGAAACCTCGATACGAAAACAGGAGAAATTGTTTTGGGGACATTTCAGAGATTAAACAAGGAGCATGGTCGCACTATTATTTTAATTACGCACGAGCATGATGTTGCACAATACGCGGAACGGATTGTTACTCTCCGCGATGGCCTCATTGTTTCGGACTCTAAATCTCATGCGCGCAGGAATGCAGAACATCATGAAGCTTAACGATATTATTCACGAGACATATGCGGCGCTTTCGGCAAACAAGGTTCGGTCCGGACTTACAATGCTTGGCATTGTAATCGGCATTTCCTCGGTCATTGCGATGGTAAGTATCGGCACAGGCGCATCGAACACGATATCATCTTCTATCGAATCGCTCGGCTCAAATCTCATTCAAATTACTCCTGGTGTACAGCAGACACAGGGGTTCGGCGCTTCGAGCGGACGTGGTGGCGCGAAGACTCTTACCAACGAAGATGCATCCGCGATTGCGGAGCAGATTGCGAACGTCGAGGCAGTAGATTCGCAAGTATCCGGGCGATATCAAATTACCGCTAAGGGGACGAATACCAATACCACGGTAATAGGTGTTACTTCAAAATATCCTCAAATTCGAAATGTAGAAGTAGCAGAAGGATTGTTTATTTCCGACACGCAGAATAATTCTGCAACAAGAGTTGCGGTACTTGGACCAACGACTCGCGATGACCTTTTTGGAGAAAGCGCAACAGATGTAGTCGGACAGTCGATTCGTGTTAATAGTTTAGAGTTCAAGGTAATCGGTATTACCGTGGCAAAAGGAGGAAGCGGCTTTCAAAATCAAGATGACATCATTTACATCCCGGTTAAAAGCGCGCAGCGGTATCTTTCCGGAGACCGGTATCTGACGACGATTGCTGTGCAAGCTTCAACGCCTACGGTAATGACCCAAGTTCAAGCGGACATCACCGCGCTTCTTTTAGATAGACATAAAATAAATGACGCGACACTGGCTGATTTTAGTGTTCTCAATCAGAGTGACATTTTATCGTCAGCCTCGAGTATCACTTCAACCTTAACGTACTTATTGGCGGCAATAGGATGTATTTCGCTTCTGGTTGGCGGTATTGGCATTATGAATATGATGCTCACTACGGTAACTGAACGCACCAAAGAAATTGGTCTTAGAAAAGCAATTGGAGCGCGTAAAAGCGATATTTCAACACAGTTTTTGGCTGAAGCAGTCACCTTGACCGTCGTCGGTGGGGTCATTGGCATTCTACTCGGATGGCTGATTTCGTTTATTGTAAATCTGACCGGACTTGTGGCGACAAGTGTTTCACTTTTTTCGGTTCTTATCGCTTTTGGTGTTTCAGCATTAACTGGAATCATCTTTGGATATTATCCTGCTCGTCGAGCGGCGGGACTCAATCCGATTGATGCTTTGAGGTATGAGTAATTAATAGTTAATAATTTATATAAAAGTTATGAAAAATAAAATAATTTTATCGGTTATCGCGGGAGTCATTGTCGTTGGAGGAGGAGCATTTTATGCAGGAACAAAGTATGCCGGAGTTAGCAGTATTCCAAGTGGAAATTTCACCGGTCAAATGCGTGGTAATCAGAATGGTGTTATTGGTGTGGGAATGCGAGGAGGGCAAGGACTTGGCGGAGTAACCATAGGAGAAATAATCTCAAAAGATGATGCCAGCATTACAGTTAAACTTCCTGATGGAGGCTCAAAAATAATTTTTATAACCGACAAGACAGCTGTCACAAAAAATACAGCAGGTTCTGTCGCAGACCTTGTGGTAAATGAAAATGTAGTAGTTAATGGTTCAGCAAATTCAGACGGGAGTGTAAACGCTCAAACCATTCAGTTGGGCTCTAATATACCTAATATGCTCTGAGGGGTAGAATTTGGGAGGTATGTCTGTCTGCTGCTTTCGTCGGGCATAAAATTAGGTATTTTTGTCGCATTTCTATGCCTGTGGATAACTTTGACTTTTCGTTCGTTTGTATGATATACTGCCGGTAGCACTTGGATGGGCTTGCCCTCTCACGGTCAATGTTTATCCAAACCGTAGCCAAGTGCCACTAAAGAATCTACCGCGAGGTGGATTTTTTAGTTCTAGTCATCTTCTGGATGTTAATAATAAATTATCCATTTTTTGTTATATTAATGATAATTTTCTACTCGTTTGTATGCTAACTCTACATATTTCTTTTCTTTTTCAATTCCAATCCAATTTCTACTTTCTACCAAGTGCTTTTGCAACAGTCGCAGTAGTGCCACTTCCTAAAAAAGGATCAAGGATTAAATCTCCTTTTTTACTAGAAGTTAGTATCACCTGTTGAATAAGTTTAAGTGGTTTTTGTGTTGGATGTGATTTTATTCCATTTTCATCTCGCAATCTTTCACTTCCTTTACATAAGCCGAATACCCAGTCAGTATCTTTCATTTGCTTTCCGCCGTTCATATTCTTTATTATCGCAACCGCTTGTCGTCGTCTTTTTTTGGTAAGTAATTTTTACTCGTCGAAACTTTTTTACCAC
>CAYZGS010000016.1:0-8094 GCA_964478145.1 uncultured Candidatus Saccharibacteria bacterium
CTGAAGAGTATTACCTCCGGATATGCCTCTATTTCCTATGAAATAGGGGAATACAGGGAAGCGGACGTTGCCAAATTGGATATCTTAATCGCCGGCGAAGAAATGCCCGCTTTTTGCAAGATTGTTTCAAGGCGTAAAATTGAAGAGGAAGCTCGCAATCAAGTTGAAAAATTAAAAAAAATTATCCCGCGCCAGCAGTTTCCTTTTAAAATACAAGGCAGGGCTCTCGGCAGGATTATTGCTTCCGATTCTGTTTCCGCTTATCGCAAAGATGTTTTGATGCATGGCAGCAAAGTTGTCGGAGGCGGTGACGTCAGTAGAAAAAAGAAACTTCTGGAAAAACAAAAGAAAGGAAAAGCAAAAATGAAGGAAAATGCGAAAGTGAAGATAACCCAGGAAATGTTCTTGAAAATGATGCGGGTGGGAAACAAGCAATAACCTACTTCAAGCGGAATATCGGAGAATAGAGCAAAATCATACTGATAATTATCAAAATACATAATACCATCCAGATCACTTGTATTTTCTTTTGGTGTTTTTTATTAAAAAACATGTAATAATCATATCATATTATGAGGAATTTTCAAAAAAGGGGAAGGCTTAAATACGTAATGCGATCAAAATTTTTTTTGATACTTTTAGGTGTTCTGGTGCTTATTTTTGCTTGGAATGTGATTGGTTTTATGAATAAAAGTCGCGAAACAACTAGAAATAGAAAAATAGTGGAGGATAAGGTCACGGAATTGAAAAAGACAAAAGAAAAACTTGATTCCGACATTTTAAAATTAAAAACGGAAGATGGTATTGAAGAAAACATTCGTGAAAAGTTCGGCTTGGCGAAAGAGGGAGAGGATATGATTACCATAGTGGAAGATAAAAATTCAACAGGGGGAAAAGAAAGAGATGAATCCGGAAGCTTTTTCTCTTTTTTTGAGAATTTATTTAAATAAATATTATGATATAATGATAACTATGAACATATTATTTTTTGGAACATCACTAGCAGAACAGAAAACTCTTTCTGAATACTTGCCTGGCATCAATACGGTTTTTTATGGTGAAAAGTTAAGCGAAGAAAATGTCGACAAGGCAAAAAACGCCGAAATTATATCTGTTTTTGTTGACTCCGAAATAAATAGGGAAATTATTGATGCTTTGCCGGGTTTAAAATTTATAGCCACCCGTTCAACCGGTTTTGACCATATAGATTTGAAAT
Organism: uncultured Candidatus Saccharibacteria bacterium; assembly: GCA_964478145.1. Classification (GTDB taxonomy): domain Bacteria; phylum Patescibacteriota; class Minisyncoccia; order Phycocordibacterales; family UBA9973; genus UBA9973. Next base: position 1,217 of record CAYZGS010000016.1, read on the forward strand.
ACACGGAAAGCAAAGGCATAAAAGTGTCAAATGTACCGGTTTACGGTTCTCACACTGTGGCCGAGTTCACCTTTGCCCTGATTTTAGCCCTTTCGCGGAAAATTTACAGCGCTTACAATCATTTAAGAGATGGGGCTGATTTTAGCATCAGAAACTTGGATGGTTTTGATTTAAAGGGAAAGACCCTTGGAGTGATAGGTACCGGGAAAATTGGCAAAAATGTTATTAAAATTGCCAAAGGTTTTGAAATGGATGTTCTTGCTCATGATTTACATCCTGATATGGATTTTGCCAAAGAAATGAATTTTCAGTACAAAAGTCTTTCGGAAACTGTTGCTGGGTCGGATATTTTAACCCTGCATACTTTCTACAACAAAGAAAGTTATCATCTGATAAGCAAAGAAAATATTCTTTTAATGAAAAGAGGGGTGTATATAATAAATACCGCTCGCGGGGAGCTGATTGATACTGATGCGCTTATTTGGGGGCTGAAAGAAAGGATCATCGCCGGAGCGGGACTGGATGTCTTGGAGGGCGAGCGGGAGTTGAAAGAAGAAACAGAGGTTTTAGCTTCTGCTAAAAAAGCGGAAAGGGTGAAAGATTATAAAACACTTTTGGAAGACAGGGTGCTGATAGATATGCCTAATGTTATTGTTACCCCTCATGTTGCCTTTTATTCCAAAGAGGCGGAGGAGAAAATCATAAAAACAACGGCGGAAAATGTTCAGGCTTTTATAAATGGCAGTCCGGTCAATTTGGTTAAATCAAACTGATGCTGTTTAAATTCAATAAAAAAAATGACAAAAGGAATGGTAAAAAATTTTACTGAACTTGCTGTAACTCCCAATCGTAAAATAGCGTTAGAAATAATGGAAGCTGGTTTAAGCGCGATAAATACGGAAAAGGCTGTCAATTCTTCGGTTTCCCTCGTGGAAAATACTTTGTTTGTAAGGGGAAAATCGTTCAATTTGACTAAGTTCAGAAATATAAAAATCGTCGGTTTCGGCAAGTCTTCCAGTCAGGCGGCTTCAGCTTTAGAAAAAATTTTAGGGCCCAGAATAAGGGAAGGGGCCGTTATCGGGCTTAGCAAGGCCGATTGCAAATATATTGAAACTTTTTCTGGAACGCATCCAGAACCTTCGAAAATGAATATCCCGGCCGGGAAAAGAATATATGAAATTGTGGATAATTCAAGGGCAGATGATTTAATCATTGTAATTGTCTCGGGCGGCGGTTCGTCTTTGCTCTGTTCTTCGGAAAATGAATGTATTCAAGAACGATCTCTTTACGAAGCGTCTCTAAAATCAAAAGAAACAATAATTGAATTAAATACTGTGCGTAAACACATACGTTCTTTAAAAGGAGGTGATCTGGCAAAACTGGCTTATCCCGCCACAGTGATTGGACTTATTTTTTCGGATGTGCCCGGAGATCATTATGAAGATGTCGCATCGGGCCCTACTTATAAAGATACTACAACCATAGCTGATGCCGAGAAAATTATCACGGAAAACAATTTAGGAAAATTTGATTTGATTGAAACACCCAAGGAAGATAGATATTTTGAGAATGTTCACAATTTTGTTCTTGTTTCAAATGAAATAGCGGTGGAAGCAATGGCCGCAAAAGCAAAAGAGTTTAATTTAAAAGTGAATGTCGTTTCAACAGCATTATATAATGAAATAAATGAAGCGCTCGAAAAAATCTTCAGAGGTCGGACCTCAAAGAATTCCCAGAGGTCCGACCTCTGGGAAGTTGTTTTAGCTGCCGGTGAACCCGGGGTTGAAATTAAAGATAAAGCTGGCAAAGGCGGCAGGAATCTCCATATGGGATTAGAAGCAATTAAAATGAAATTGATAGATGAAAATTCTGTTTTTATATCATTTGCCTCTGATGGCATGGACAATAGCGATGTGGCAGGGGCGATAGTGGATAAAAATACAATAGAAAAAGCGAAGAAGTTCAATTTGGATGCTGGCGATTATTTAGAAAAATTTGATTCTTACGATTTTTTCCAAAAAACAGGGGATATGATTATGACTGGTCCGACTGGTTCCAATGTCTCGGATCTTATGATTCTTTTAACGAAATAATTATGGAAAATAAAATCACAAAAATTACAGCAGAAGAAATAAGAGATTCAAGAGGAAATCCGACTATTAAAGTGACAGTTCACTCAGACGGCAAATTTGGCAGTTTTTCTGTGCCCTCTGGAGCTTCTACGGGTACTCATGAAGTGCATGAATTAAGAGACGCAGACGGCAAAGGTGTGAAAAAAGCCATTGATAATGTGAATAATATTGTTGCTCCGGCATTGGTTGGTCAGGATGTTTTGAATCAAAAAGAAATTGACAGAATTATGATTGAACTGGATGGTACTTCTAATAAAAATAACTTAGGTAGTAATGCCATTATTGGTGTGAGTATTGCTTGTGCTAAAGTAGGAGCAAAAGTTTCTAGGCTAGAAACTTTTGAATATTTGCGAACTCTGAAAGAAATAAAACCTTCCCTTCGACAAGACTCAGGACAAGCCAGAAAAGTTCCATATTTGTATATGAATTTAATCAATGGAGGGAGACACGCAAAAAATGATTTAGCTTTTCAAGAATATCATATTGTACCAGATATTGATTATGTGAATGAAGCAGTTGAAATCGGCATTAAAATACAAAATACTTTGAAAGAAATGATAATGAAAGAATTAGGAGAAGAATCTGTTGTTTTGGGGGACGAAGGAGGTTTCGCTCCACAAATAAGTGACATAAGAAAACCGCTTGAATATTTGAGTAGGGCAATTAAGGAAAATGGATTGAAAGGGAAAGTACGATTAGCTTTGGATGTGGCTGCTTCGTCTTTTTATGAAAATGGTTTGTATAAAATTGATGGGAAAGACCCCGAAGGAAAGAGTACTTCCTACGGGGCAGGTATTTCAAAAGAAGAATTAATGAGTATTTATAATTCTTTAATTTCTGAATTCGATTTATTTTCTATTGAAGATCCGTTCGATGAAGAAGATTTTGAGAGTTTTAAGAAATTAAGGGAGAATCATAAGGAAATTTGGGTAGTGGGAGATGATTTGACCGTCACCAATAAGATACTTTTGGAAAAGGCCTTGGAGCAGGGAAGCATAAACGCGATGATTATAAAACCGAATCAAATAGGCACGCTCTCCGAGACGCTCGGTACTATGAAGAAAGCTCGAGAAGATGATATTGAGCTTATCGTCAGTCACCGAAGCGGAGAGACTGACGATGATTTTATTGCCGACCTGGCTTATGCCTTTGGGTGTTTTGGTCTGAAATCCGGCGCCCCGTCAAAACCCGAAAGAAAAGTAAAATATGATAGGTTGATAGAAATATCGGAAATATAAATATAAATATGAATAAAAAATATCATTTCTTTCTAGACGAAACAGGCGACCATGGTCTAACTTTTGTTGATGAAAATTTCCCAATTTTTCTTTTGGCTGGATGCCTTTTTGAAGATTTAGAATATCAAAAAATATCTGAAGAGATAGATAAATTTAAACGATAATTTTTTAAAACAAATAAATTAATTTTACATTCGAAAGATATTAGAAGATGTGATGGGTCTTTTCAAATTTTATTTGATTTGAAGATTAAGAAAAATTTTTATGAAAGATTAAATAATATTATCTCCAATGCAAAATTTACTATTATATCTGTTGCTATAGATAAAAAGAAACATATTGAAAAATATGGGAAAATTGCAGATAATCCATATTCAATATGTCTCTCATACATTTTAGAAAGATTAATCTTTTGTACAGATAATGGAAATTTATTGCCAACAGTTTCTATTACAATAGAAAAAAGAGGCAAAAAAGAAGACGAACAATTACTTGCTCATTATAATGAAATTATTGATAGAGGCACATTTCATGTTATTCCAGATCGATTTAAAAACAGAATTAATAATTTTTCTATGTTAGCAAAGAAAGATAATAATATTGGTTTACAGATAGCTGATCTATGTGCTTATCCAATCGCTCGTCATGTTTTAAATTCAGCAGAACCATACATTCCATTTGCAGTTATTAAAAGTAAATTATATTGTAGTCATGTAGGTAAAATTGATGGCTTTGGATTAAAAATATTTCCATAACGTAAAAAGTCCCTTGCGGGACCCCTTACCGACTGGGGACACCCCAATCCAATGTATATAGTATAACAAAACGTAATACAAAAATCAAATAAATATATAGAGCTGTGGATAACTTTAAAATAAGCTTATAAATTCAATAGATTGTAAAAAGGTCGAGAAAATTATAAATTAAAATAAAAAATAAAAATTATGTTTAATAAATTATTTGCAAATTGTTTGTTGGTGAATGATTTTGATAAATCTCTTGCTTTTTATAGAGACATAGTTGGTTTGGAAGTTAATTCAGCTGAAGGAAAATTTGCTGATTTTAAACTTAAAGGAACATCTTTAGCGATATTTGAAAAAGAATCTGCAGTAGCTATGTTTCCAAAAGAATATATGGGTCAAGGCGGTGGTATTATTTTAGCTTTTCAAGTTGAGAATGTTCAAAAAATTTGTGACGATCTAATATCAAAAGGTGTTAAAATTTTTGAAGGTCCAAAAACAACAGCCTGGGGGCAAACTGTTGCTTATTTTAAAGATCCAGACAATAATATTTGGGAAATTTCTGCAAAATAAAGTTTTTATGAAAAAACTAAAATTACAAAAAACCTTTAAAATCAAGCCCAAAAAGCCTTTTGCTTTTGATTCAACTTTTCATAAACCAGACCATTTTACTACTGGAGATAATTATTACGAAAAGGGTATTCGTTGGCAAACTTGGAATTGGCAGAGAAAAAATCTTGGTATTAAATTTTCTAATAAAGAAACAGTTGGTAATCCCTTAGTAGAAATTAAAATTTATGCTTCCCAAAAATTATCTGACGGTTTTGCTTCATTGCTTATTGAAGAAATAAAATATCGTTATAATTTTGATTACGATTTAAGTGATTTTTATAAAACTTTCAAGAAAGATAAATTTCTCTCTCCTATTTTAAAAAAGTGGCGTGGCATGAGGCCAGGTCATCCAAGTTCGCTTTATGAATATTTGATTATTGGAATTGTCCTTCAAAATGCTTCAGTACGTCGCTCTGTACAAATGTTTAAGGTACTTTTAGAAAATTATGGAACATTATTGGAATTTGACGGTAAAAAACTTTGGTGTTTTTGGCATCCAGGAGAACTAAAAAAAGTCAGTGAAAGTGAATTACGAAGTCTGAAAGTTGGCTACCGCGCTAAATCAATTAAGAAGATGGATGAATATTTTACTAAAGAATTAATTAATGAAAATGAACTGAGGAAGAAAGATAGAGAAACACAAATGACAGAATTATTAAAACTTTACGGTGTTGGACCAGCGACTGTTTGGTATTTACTTTTTGATGTTTTTCATCACTGGGATTTCTTTAATCATATTTCTCCTTGGGAACAAAAAATATATTCAAAATTATTTTTTAATCGCGATTCAGAAAATCCTGTGTCAGTTAAAAAACTGCTGAAACACTTTGAAAAATATGGAAAATATAAACAGCTTGCGATTCATTATATTTGGGAAGATTTATGGTGGAAAAGAAAAAATGAGCATATTCCATGGTTTGAAAAGGAGATAAGATTATAAAATTATGTTATAATAATCATATATGAACGAAGAAAAAAAGCAGGATTTTGTAAAATGGTATAGCGAAGTGGGTATTGCTGATGTGCCTATAGTTGGTGGCAAGAATGCGGCATTGGGTGAGATGTATTCCAATCTTGTGCCACTTGGGGTCAAGATACCGGATGGTTTTGCTCTTACGGCAAATGCCTACCGCCATTTTTTTAAAGAAACTGGTTTGGACGAAGAAATAAAAAAAATTCTAGCGGATCTTGATACTCGCAATATTCAAAATCTGCAAGTTCGCGGGAGAAAAGTCCGGGAAACTATTTTAAAAGCCATTTTGCCTCAGGACCTTAAGGACATTATTGCCAAATCATATGCCGAGCTGGAAAAAAAATATGGCAAGAATTTGGATGTAGCCGTTCGTTCTTCCGCTACAGCTGAAGATCTTCCAGGCGCGTCATTTGCGGGGCAACAAGAAACATATCTAAATGTACGCGGAATAGAAAACGTGCTTGTTGCCACAAAGAAATGCATCGCCTCTCTTTTTACCGACAGAGCCATTTCCTACCGAGCTGATAAAGGATTTTCCCATTTTGATGTGGCTCTCTCGGTGGGTATACAATGCATGGTCCGTTCCGATCTTTCTGTTTCAGGCGTGGCTTTTACCATTGACACGGAGACTGGTTTTGACAGGGTAATAATGATAAACGGCATATATGGACTGGGTGAATTTATTGTGCAAGGCGAAGTTATTCCCGATGAATTTATAATTTTTAAGCCGACTCTGGAAAATGGCGCTAAAAATCCGATTATCGGCAAAAACCTAGGCAAAAAGAATATAAAACTTATTTATGCGAAAAATGGGACGAAAAAGCAGAGTGTTCTATCGCCAGATCAGCGAAAGTTCTGTCTGACAGACGAAGAGGCTGTAAGATTGGCAAAATGGTGCTCGGAAATAGAAAAATATTTTTCTAAAAAACACAATCGTTATCAGCCAATGGATATTGAATGGGCCAAGGACGGCAAAACTGGCAAGCTTTTTATTGTGCAAGCGCGCCCCGAAACTGTTCATTCCGGAGAAGACAAAAATGTGTTAAAAGAATATCAACTGCAAAAAAAAAGCAAAATATTGGTAGACGGCATTGCCGTTGGCGCAAAAATAGGCAGCGGGAAAGTTCGTATTTTAAAAAGCGCTAAAAATATTTCTTCATTTAAAAAAGGGGAGGTATTGGTG